>JAJOKQ010000024.1 GCA_021129785.1 Clostridiales bacterium
TAAGTTCTACTGCTTCAAAAGCCCCTGTTGATGCTCCCGATGGTACAATAGCTGTTCCAAGCTCTCCACTATCTAAGTATACTTCTACCTCGATCGTTGGATTTCCTCTTGAGTCTAATATTTCTCTTGCATAAATTTCAGTTATGATACTCATTTTTATTTCTCCCTTCACTATTTTCTTAGTAGGCTAAGCCCCGTCATTTCTTTTGGTACATCGGTGTTCATTAATTCTAAAATAGTTGGTGCCAGGTCGCTAAGCTTTCCATCTTCTCTAAGCACATAGTCGCCTTCTGCAACTAATATGCAAGGCACCAAATTGGTTGTATGTGCTGTCATCACTTCATTAGTATCCTCATTAATTAGCTGTTCGGCATTTCCATGATCAGAAATAACAATCGCTTTTCCACCCTTCGCTACTACCATATCAATTACTTTTCCTAAACATTCATCGACCGTTTCTAATGCTCTTACTGTTGCATCAAACACACCCGTGTGACCTACCATGTCTGGATTGGCAAAATTCACTACAATAAAGTCATGCTCGTCTTTTCTTATTTCTTTTAGCAATTCTTCTGTTACTTCAAATGCGCTCATTTCTGGTTTTAAGTCATATGTGTCAACTTTTGGTGATGGAATTAGCTTCCTCACTTCATTACTGTTTGGTTCTTCAATTCCTCCATTAAAAAAGTATGTAACATGCGCATATTTTTCAGTTTCAGCAATCCTTAGCTGTTTCATACCTAAACTACTGAGGTGTTCGCCTAGTGTATTGTTAAGTCTCTCTGCCCTGTATGCGACATTAACATTTTTAATAGATGAATCGTATACTGTCATCGTCACGTAGTGAAGTGCTAAATCACTAGATTTTCTATCAAAATCTGAAAAGTCCTTATCTACTAATGCTCTAGTTATTTCGCGCGCTCTATCAGGTCTGAAATTATAGAAAATAACTGAATCGCCATGCTCGATCTTTGTCTTACAATTTGTTTCTACCACAGTAGGAATCACAAATTCGTCATTTTCGCCAACTTCATAGGCTTTTTTTACAGCTTCTATTGCACTATCTGTTTTACGGCCTTCTCCGTGAACTAGAGCATCATAAGCTTTCTGGACTCTATCCCAACGTTTGTCTCTGTCCATTGCGTAATATCTTCCCGATACTGTAGCAATTACTCCTACACCTATTTCCTCAATTTTTTGCTCTAGCTCAGTAATGTAGGTAATAGCACTTCTAGGTGGCGTGTCTCTTCCATCTAGAAAACAATGCACTACAATTTTTTCTCTAGACAAGCCTTTTTGTTTAGCTAGTTTTAACAAAGCATATAAATGCTCTAGATGACTATGCACGCCACCATCAGAAGCTAATCCTAGTAAATGTAGTTTCTTATTGTTCTTTTTTGCGTTTTCAATTGCTTTTATGAATGCCTCTTTTTTCTCAAAAATACCTTCTCTAATTTCTTTTGAAATTCTTGTTAGCTCTTGGTAAACAACCCGCCCTGCTCCAATGTTGAGGTGTCCAACTTCTGAGTTTCCTATTTGTCCTTCAGGAAGTCCAACTGCTAACCCAGAAGCTTTGAGCTTTGTTGTTGGGTATCTGCTTTGTAATAGATCAAAATTTGGCATTTTGGCAGCTTTGACCGCATTACCTATGGTTGATTCACTGAGTCCTAATCCATCTAAAATTATTAATACTGTCGGTTTTTCCATAAACGAAAATCTCCTTTAATTCAAAAATTCACTATTGCTAAGAATGACTCTGCGTCTAGGCTCGCTCCACCAACAAGCGCACCATCAATGTCATACTCATTCATTATTTCAGTTGCATTGTTTGGTTTAACGCTGCCACCATATTGGATTCTTACTGCATCTGAAACTTTTTCACCATAGTTTTTGTCAATAAGTCCCCGTATAAAACTCACAACATCGTTAGCATCTTTAGAAGAAGCTGTTTTACCTGTTCCAATTGCCCAAATAGGTTCGTATGCAATAACAATTTCTAACATATCTTCAGCACTTATTCCATTTAAGCAAGATTCAACTTGTTTTTTTACAACATCATGCGTTCTTCCTTCTTCTCTTTCTTCTAAGGTTTCACCTACACATAAAATTGGTTTGATTTTCTTTTTAATAGCCTTTTTAATTTTTTTGTTAACTACTTCATTAGTTTCTCCAAAGATTTGACGTCTTTCAGAATGCCCTAAAATAACATAGTCTACACCAATGTCATTTAGCATATCAGCAGAAATTTCACCAGTGAAAGCACCACTATCCGCCCAATGCATATTTTGTGCGCCGATTTTTACTTTACTATCTGCCACGATTTTTTTTATTTCGCTAATGTAGATAGATGGGCAACATACAACTATTTCTACATCAGTTTTTGTAGCTTCGCTTTTTATTTTCTCTACTAACTTTGTTGCATTTTCTAAGTTCATATTCATTTTCCAATTTCCTGCAATAATAGGTGTTCTCATCTTTTTCCTCCTACGCTATTTGTCGTCCAATATATCGATACCTGGTAAAGTTTTGCCCTCGAAGAGTTCTAGTGATGCTCCTCCACCTGTCGAAATATGTGTCATTTTATCAGCATATCCTAGTTGCTCTACGGCTGCCGCACTATCTCCACCACCTATTATGGTAGTTCCTTCACATAAAGAGAGTAGGTGCGCAACTTTTCTTGTGCCTTCTGCAAAAGCTGGTATCTCAAACACACCCATAGGACCGTTCCAAATTATAGTTTTAGCTGAGAGAACAATATCTTCAAGCAGTTTTACAGTTTCTTCCCCAATGTCAACACCAATCCAGTCTTTTGGCATTTTCTTGATATCTACAGTTTTATAGTTTGCACCATCTTTAAATTCATCAGCAATTACTGTATCTACTGGCAATATAAGATGAACTCCTTTTTCTCTAGCAGTTCTCATTAATTCTAAAGCTAATTCCATTTTATCTTCTTCTAATAGTGAGTTGCCGATTTCGTACCCTTGTGCTTTGATAAATGTGTAAGCCATTCCTCCACCTATAATTAGCACTTGAACTTTGTCTAACAAATTCTTAATTACACCGATTTTATCTGACACTTTGGCTCCGCCTAAAATAGCTACAAATGGTTTCTCTGGTTTTTCGACCGCTGTCCCCATAATTATTATTTCTTTTTCAATTAGCAAACCCATTGCTGATGGTAAGTAATTTGCTATCCCAGTTGTTGAACAATGTGCTCTGTGGGCAGTGCCAAAAGCATCGTTGATAAAGATATCTCCCAGCGAAGCTAGTTCTTTAGAGAAACTCTCTACATTCTTGGTTTCTTCTTTTCTGTATCTAACATTTTGTAGTAACATTATTTGCCTAGGCTTTAAGTTTGCTGAATTTTGCTTCGCACTATCACCTACAACATTATCGTCATCTGCAAAAATAACTTCTCTTCTAATAAGTTCTGCAATTCTTTTGGCAATTGGCGCTAGAGAAAATTCAGGTTTCACCTCACCTTTTGGCCTACCTAGGTGCGACATCAAAATTACTGATGCGTTATTTTCAATCAAATAATTAATAGTAGGTAATGCTGCCTTGATTCTAAGATCATTAGTAATATTCCCTTCTTTATCCATAGGAACATTAAAGTCGCATCGTACAATTACTTTTTTATCTGAAACATTCATATTTCTTATAGTTTTTTTGTTTAAGATTGACATAATCGTCCTCCTTCTACTAGTAAAATCCAACCCAGTCCCGCAGTATAAGTACAGAGCTGGGTTGATTATTTAGCTTTCCAAGCAACAGTTCTAAAGCCTTTACTTTCATATATGAAACTCCATGATTTCAAGTTCTAAATACACTAATGAATTTCATAGCTTGAGTAGTATTTCCGTTGCGGTAAAAACTTCTCTTCATATTACTTTAATTTATAGCCCTTCTTCTACAATATATGTTACTAAGTCTATTACTCTTACTGAATAACCCCACTCATTATCATACCAAGAAATTATCTTCAACATATTACCATCCATTACATCAGTAGCTAATCCGTCAATAATTGATGAACGTGGATCTTGCCTGTAGTCCATTGATACCAAAGGCTCATCAGAATATCCTAGTATTCCTTTCATCTCACCATTTGCTGCATCTGAAAACGCTTTGTTGACTTCTTCAACAGAAGTATTTTTTTCTACTTCAACAACTAAGTCAACAACTGAAACTGTTGGTGTTGGAACTCTCATTGCCATTCCAGTGAATTTGCCTTTTAACTGTGGTAACACTAATGAAACAGCAGCTGCGGCACCAGTAGTTGTTGGTATAATCGACTCAGCAGCAGCACGTGATCTTCTTAAATCTTTATGCGGTGCATCAAGTATTTTTTGGTCGTTAGTATACGCATGAATTGTTGTCATTAGCCCTCTTTTAATTCCAAATTTCTCATCAATTACTTTAGCAAAAGGTGCTAAACAGTTTGTTGTGCAAGATGCGTTAGATATTATATGATGATTTTTAGCATCATAATCTTTTTCATTTACACCTAGTACTATTGTTATGTCTTCACCTTTAGTTGGTGCAGTAATAAGAACTTTCTTTGCTCCTGCTCTAACATGCTTCATAGCAGTTTCTTTTGTTCTAAAAATACCTGTAGCTTCTATTACAATATCAACGCCTAATTTAGCCCATGGTAAATTTTCTGGATCTCTTTCTGCAAATATTTTAATTTCTTTACCATTTACAATAAGAGCATCTTCTTTCGCTTCTACTGTGCCGTTAAATTTTCCATACAAGCTGTCGTACTTAAGTAAATGCGCCAAAGTTTTTGAGTCCGTAAGATCATTAATCGCTACAATTTCCCAACCTCTTTGCTCTTCAACTGCAATTTTAAATGCATTTCTTCCAATTCTACCAAACCCATTAATTGCTACTTTTACACTCATTTTAATTCCTCCTATTTTATTGTATACTTATATTTATTATTTCTCTGGCTGCTCCTTCGTCAGTTACAAGAATCATATTCTTGTTTAGCTTAGAAATAGCCATAATTGCCTCAGCTTTTCTTACTCCACCTGCTATACCTATCACACATGGAATTCCAACAAAATCATTCAATCCTATACCTATTGTATTCATTTCATACATGATTTCACCTTCTTTATTGAAAAAATAACCAAATGCTTCAGCTACAGCATTTTTCTTTTCCAATTTCAAAAGGATTTCTGGTGAAAGTTCTCTCTCTCTTGCCATTTTGTCTGATCTGCCTATTCCAAATAGAAGCAAATTAGCTTTTTTTACCTTACTTATTATCTCTTTAATCTTTGGGTCATGTAAAATGCTTGTAAGCGCCTCATCACAAAGCGTGTCCGATACATGCAGTAAATGATATTTCCCATCTAGTTTATTTGCTATTTCCGCTGCAATAGTGTTAGCCTGATTTTCAACATTTTTACCTAACCCGCCTCTAGCCGGCACAACAACAATATTCTTTGCCTTAGTTCCTTCGTTTATACCACGCGCCACAGTCGACATCGTCGAGCCTCCAGTTACCGCGATAATATCATTGTCTCTAATCACTCTCTCAATAACTCTTGACGCCTTCTTACCTATATCGTCTATTACATATTCGTCTTTTTCCATATTCCCAGCCACAATAATTACTTCTTTTATTCCTAACAGCGTAGTTATTCTTCTCTCTAGTTCACTTATACCACGAATTGCGTAAATAAAACTCTTTAATTTTTCTATTAGATTAATTCCTTCATATGTTATGCACATTCCAGCAGTTGTGACTTCCACTAAATTCTCAGATTTCAAAAAGTCTATTTCAGTTCTAACT
>JAJOKQ010000095.1 GCA_021129785.1 Clostridiales bacterium
CTCCGACAGCTTCAATCTTTTCAATAGCTGTCTTAGTAAATTTCGTAGCTTTAATTCTTAAGCTCTTCTCTAAGTTGCCATCTCCTAATATCTTAAGACCATTCTTTTCGATTTTTTTAATAACACCTTGTTCCTTTAAAAACTCTGCCGTTATTTCTACGTTATCATCAAATCTATTAAGTGTTTCAATATTGATTACGTTATATATTTTTCTAAATGGATTATTAAAACCTCTTTTAGGTAGTCTTCTAATTAAAGGCATTTGCCCACCTTCAAAGCCTGGTCTTACTCCACCACCACTTCTTGAGTTTTGGCCATTTGCACCTCTACCTGATGTTTTACCTATTCCACTACCAGCGCCTCGCCCTTTTCTCTTTCTAGCTCTTACAGCACCTTTTGCGGGTCTAAGTTCATGCAGTTTCATACTATCACCTCCTATTGTTACTCTTCGTGTACTTCAAGCATATGTTTAACTACGTTAACCATACCTCTGCTCATAGGATTATTTGGAAGTGTAACAACCTGCCCAATTTTTTTTAATCCAAGAGCTTCAACAGTTTTTCTCTGTTTTGGTAGTCTCCCAATAAGGCTTTTAGTTAGTTTTATTTTCAACGTTTTAGCCAAAGATTTCCCCTCCTATTCTAAGAGCTCAGAAACAGACTTACCTCTTAGTTTTGCAACTTCTTCTGCTCTTTTGAGTTGCATAAGTCCATCTATTGTAGCATTAACCATATTTCTTGCATTGTTTGATCCTAATGATTTTGCGCGAACGTCTTTTAGCCCTGCTAGTTCAAGTACTGCACGCACAGGTCCTCCTGCAATTATCCCAGTACCTTCTCTTGCAGGCATAACTAGAACATTTCCAGCTCCGAAGTGACCAAGTGCTTCATGTGGTATTGTAGTTCCTACTATTGGTACTTCTATAAGGTTCTTCTTAGCTGCTTCTATACCTTTTCTAATAGCATCTGGTATTTCCATAGCTTTTCCTGAACCAACACCAACGTATCCATTCTCATCTCCTACAACTACTAAAGCAGTGAATCTAAAGTTTCTACCGCCTTTTACAACTTTTGTAACACGCTTTATATCTATAACTTTTTCTTTAATGTCTAGTTGGCTAGCGTCAATAAGTTTCTTTCGTAGCATCTGTTTACCTCCTTCACTCTAAAATTTAAGACCGCCTGCTCTTGCACCATCTGCAAGGCTTTTTACTCTTCCGTGATAAATATAGCCTCCACGATCAAATACAACAGACTCTATTCCTTTTTCTTGTGCCTTTTTTGCTAGTAGTTTACCTACAGCTTCAGCAGCTTCTTTGTTACCTGTAAATTTAAACTGATCCTTAATTTCTTTTTCAAGTCCAGATGCTGCTACTAGAGTTATCCCATTAACATCATCAATAATTTGTGTATGTATGCTTTTAAGGCTTCTATATACATTCAATCTTGGACGTTCAGGAGTACCCATAACTTTTCCACGAACTCTTCTATGTCGTTTCTGTCTATTCATATTTTTGTTAGTCTTCTTAAACACCTATTTCACTCCTTTCACTTACTTCCCAGTTTTACCTTCTTTGCGTCTTACTACTTCGCCTTCGTATCTAACGCCTTTCCCTTTATAAGGTTCTGGTTTTCTTTTTTCTCTAATCTTAGCAGCATAGTTTCCTACACGTTGCTTGTCAATTCCTTTAATGATAATCGAAGTTTGCTTAGGTACTTCTACAGTAATCCCATCTGCCTCTTGCATTTCAACTGGGTGTGAATAACCTAAAAACAAAACTAACTTTTTTCCTTCTTTTTTAGCTCTATAACCTACACCTACAAGTTCCAACCTTTTTTCGTATCCTTTAACTACGCCATTTACCATGTTTGCAATTAAAGTTCTAGATAGACCATGTAGTGATTTATGTTTTTTATTGTCTGTTGGTCTGCTTACCACAAGTGTTTTGTTTTCTTGACTTATCTTCATTTCTTTTGCTATCTGTTGTCCTAGTTCACCTAGTGGTCCTTTAACAGATACAAAGTTTTTTTCGTCTACAGCAACAACTACACCTTCAGGTATTTCTATTGGCATTAAACCTATTCTTGACATGCTTGCACCTCCTTCTAGTTGATTGTGGCTACCAAATGTATGCTATTACTTCGCCACCAACGCCTTCTTTTCTTGCTGCTTTATCTGTTAGCAATCCTTTTGATGTTGAAATGACCGCTATTCCAAGTCCTCCAAGCACACGCGGTATCTCGTTTTTTTTAACATATACTCTAAGTCCAGGTTTTGATATTTTTTTGATTCCAGTTAAGACTTTTTCTTTGTTTTTGCCATACTTTAACTGTATTCTCATTATACCTTGTTTTCCATCTTCTATAATGTCATAGCTTTTTATAAATCCTTCATCAAGCATAATAGTAGCTATTTCTTTTTTTAGATTTGAACTTGGAATGTCAACACTCTTGTGTTTCACAGCATTAGCATTTCTTACACGTGTTAGCATATCTGCGATTGGATCTGTCATTGTCATTTTATTACCTCCTCTCAGGTATTACCAGCTAGCTTTTCTGGCTCCAGGAATTTGTCCTTTGTAAGCTAGTTCTCTAAAACATATACGGCATAAGCCGAATTTACGTAGCACTGAGTGCGGTCTTCCACAAATATTACATCTAGTATATTCTCTGGTTTTGTAATTTTGTTTTCTGCTTTGCTTGACTTTTAACGCTTTCTTAGCCACTTGTTTTCCCTCCTTAACTTACTTAGAAAATGGCATTCCCATTAACCTCAGAAGCTCTCTGCATTCTTCATCTGTATTAGCCGTAGTTACAAAAACTATATCCATACCACGTACTTTTTCTACTTTATCGTAATCTATTTCTGGAAAGATCATTTGTTCTTTTACCCCAATTGCATAATTACCTCTTCCGTCAAAAGAATTTTGCTTTACTCCTCTAAAGTCACGAACTCTTGGTAGCGAAATGTTTATTAACCTCTCAGCAAAATCAAACATTTTACTTCCTCTAAGTGTTACTTTAACACCTATTGGCATATTTTCTCTAAGTTTAAAATTTGAAACAGATTTCTTTGCTTTTGTTATTATAGGTTTCTGTCCTGCAATAGCTTCAAGTTCTTTAACTGCTTGCTCCAAATTCTTTGCATTATCTTTAGCATCACCTACACCCATGTTTAAAACTATTTTTTCAAGTTTAGGCACTTGCATAACATTTTCATAAGAAAACTTATCCATCATTGCTGATATAATTTCATTCTTATATATTTCTGCTAGTCTAGCCATAATGATTCAACCTCCTTTCAGCTCACTAATCTAAAACTTCGTTCGTCTTTTTGCTTACTCTAACTTTTTTACCGTCAGCTAATATTTTGATTCCTGTTCTTACTCCTTGGTTTGCTTTTTTATCAAAAAGCAAGACGTTTGAAGAATGAATTGGAGCTTCTTGCGTAATTATTCCGCCTTGTTGAACTTGTTGTGTTGGCTTTTGATGCTTTTTCACCATACCTACACCTTCTACTATTACACGACTATTTTTGCGATCTACATTTAAGATCTTACCTTTTTTACCTTTATCTTTTCCTGATATTACAACTACCGTATCACCTTTTTTTACGTGCATCGTGACACCTCCTTCTTAGAGTACTTCAGGAGCTAATGATACTATTTTCATAAACTTTTTCTCTCTTAGCTCTCTTGTTACTGGCCCAAATATACGTGTTCCAGCGGGTTGCTTGTCTTCTTTAATAATCACTGCTGCATTTTCATCAAATTTTATATACGTGCCATCTTTACGTCTAATTGTCGCTACAGTTCTTACAACTACTGCTCTAACGATTTCACCTTTTTTAACAACTCCGCCTGGTGTTGCATTTTTAACAGTACATACTATCTCATCGCCTACTCTTGCATATTTTTTTCTTGTTCCGCCTAAAACTCTTATGCAAAGCACTTCTTTTGCACCTGAATTGTCAGCGATTTTCAAACGAGACTCTTGCTGTATCATACCGATGCCTCCCTTCGAATACCTCTATTTTGCTTTTTCTATTATTTCTACAAGTCTCCATCTTTTATCTTTAGATATTGGTCTTGTTTCCATGATTTTCACTCTGTCACCGATTTTGCACTCATTGTTCTCGTCATGAGTTTTAAGCTTTTTAGTTCTTTTTACTGCTTTTTTATACAATGGGTGACGCTTAGATGTTTCAACTAAAACAACTATAGTTTTATCCATTTTGTCCCTTACTACACGACCCATTCTGGTCTTTCTTAGTGCTCTTTCCACAAAATTAGCCTCCCTTCAAACTTACGCAAACTATGTTCTAAATTGTTTGATTTCTCTCTCGCGAATCACTGTCTTTACTCTTGCAATGTCTTTTCGGACAGTACGTATCTTTAAAGGGTTTTCTAGCTGTCCTGTAGCTAATTGAAAACGCAACTTAAACAGTTCGCTTTTTGAATCTAGTAGTTTTTGATTTAATTCAGCGTCTGTCATGTCTCTTAAACTATCAGCTCTCATCAGCTTCACCACCCTTTGTTTCTAATTCTTCACGTCTTACAAATTTACATTTAATAGGCAGTTTGTGAGTAGCAAGTCTCATCGCTTCTTTTGCTGCTTCTTCATTTACTCCAGCAATTTCAAACATAACTCTACCAGGTTTTACTACTGCCACCCAAAACTCCGGTGAACCTTTACCCGAACCCATTCGTGTTTCAGCAGGTTTCTTAGTTACGGATTTATGTGGGAATATTTTTATCCACACTTGTCCACCTCTTTTAACAGATCTCGTCATCGCAATACGCGCTGCTTCTATTTGATTGGAAGTAATCCAAGCTGGCTCAAGTGCTGCTATTCCGTATTCACCGTATGATACCTTGTTTCCTCTTGTTGCTTTACCACGCATTTTGCCTCTGTGGACTTTTCTTCGTTTTACTCTCTTAGGCATTAACATACGTTATTCCTCCTTCTTATAAGGCATATTACTATTTATTATATTGCTTTCTAGGTCTTCTATCTCTTGGTTTAGGTCTTTTTACATTCTCTTTTGCTTCTAACTCTTCAATAGTTTGCCCTGGTAGTACTTCTCCTTTGTAGATCCATACTTTAACCCCAAGCTTACCATAAGTTGTATTCGCTTCATGGAACCCATAATCAATATTGGCTCTTAATGTGTGCAGCGGAACCCTTCCTTCGTTATATCCTTCGCTTCTTGCCATTTCAGCACCGCCAAGTCTACCAGCTGTTAGAACTTTGATTCCTTTTGCACCTGAACGCATTGCTCTTTGCATTGCTTGTTTCATAGCTCTTCTAAATGAAATTCTTCTCTCTAGAGAAAAAGCAATGTTTTCTGCAACTAGCTGTGCATCTAAATCAGGTCTTCTTATTTCGACTACATTTACAACTGCTGTTTTGTTAGTCATTTTTTCAATTTCATTTCTAATCTCTTCAATGCCTTGACCGCCTTTACCAATTACCATCCCCGGCTTAGCAGTGTGCACGCTTACTCTAACTCTGTTGTTTGCAGCTCTTTCTATAACAGTCTTAGAAATCCCTGATAAAAAAAGCTTCTTTTTGATGTATTTTCGAATATCGTAATCTTCTTTTAAGAAAACTGAAAAATCTTTCTTATTAGAATACCATTTGGCGTCCCAATCTTTAATGATTCCAACTCTTAATCCATGTGGATTTACTTTTTGACCCATTCATTTCCCTCCTTCTTTAT
>JAJOKQ010000020.1:0-5462 GCA_021129785.1 Clostridiales bacterium
TTAGCATTAAATTTGCAAGCAGATTTATGCGTTTGTTTATGATTTAACCCAAATATTAATTTCTGCCTGATACTAAATATATATTTATTATTGTTTGAATATATTCGTGCTTATTTTGAATTTGCTGTGAGAATTCAAAGTTGAAAACTGAAGAACCTAGCCTACGTAGATAGGACTTTTTGTAAACTCTAGATTTGATTCCTTAACTGACTTGTTAGGGATTGACATTCTATATATATTTGTCGCTCTCAAATCAATACTTAACATATTTTTTGCTATTTCATTTTGTGGAATGTAATTTGCTAACTTAGTAATAATAGGTAAGTACGAAGTTTTTTTGCATGCTCTTAGAATTTCGCGCCCTTTAGAGTTAAATGCTAATATGCGCAGGTATTGTGGGTTTTCATTTTTAGTGCTTGTAATGTCGCTTTCTTTAATGTTTAGTAAAACATGCATAGCAATTCTTTGAATGCGTGTTAATGTATACCTCTTGCTTTTTACACAATCGTAAAAATCGTACAAATTACTCGTGCTTGAAGCACACTTAAAGGTTCTATTATTTAGTCCTTCATTAATATCGAAAAACTGTTTTAGAGAGTCTGCACTTTCTCTTCTAAATACTGAAAGTATTATATTTTCGAAATCTTGGCTAAAGATTGGTCCGATTTGATTTTTTGAATTTTCTTCTAAAATTGCAAAAGATTTAGAAGGCATAACATTTCTTAAATCATGTAATTTTTGTTTATTATGTAAATGCTCACGAATCGCAGTTGCGCTACAAATATCTGACGTTATAGTCTTGGAGTGGTAATCAGATTTTTTTCTTAAGACTGTATAAGGAATCATACGACTATTTAGTTTAATAATAGCTTTAAGATATTCTATCGATAAAATGTTGTTGGGGCTTTGTAGTAGTTGCTTCACGTGTTTTATCTCACTGTCATTAAATGAGTTTTCTTCCTTGAAATAATCAAGCAGTGCTTTAGAGCGTGAAACAACGAAAGGCAGTCCTATTTCCAAATATTCTTTAATTTTTGCATTGTAAAAAGAAGGAGATTTAACTAGAACGCTAGCAATTTTATTCATGTACTTGAGATTACCTTCCTCACTTCCAAAACATACTGCATCTACTACACCCATTTTATCTAGTAGGCTGATAGAACCAAAAGAGAATATTTCTGCACTAGAGCAGGCATAAACGGTCGGCAATTCAACGACTAAGTCTACACCAGAAGCAACTGCCATTTCTGCACGTGCCCACTTGTGTAGCATTGCAGGCTCGCCTCTTTGTAAAAAATTGCCGCTCATAACAGCAACACTATGAGTAGCGCCAGTAACTCTTATAGACTTTTGCAAGTGATATAAATGTCCATTATGAAATGGATTATACTCTGTAATCAACCCTAAAACTCTCATGAAACCCTCCTAAGTAAGCGTATTATAATTATAGCATACTAGCGCATATAAAACAAAAACGGAAGAATTGCTTTACATGGAAGCATATCAAATGTTTTTACAGCAATATAGAGTATTATTAATCAATTAAGACTTGAAAAATGTATAAAAATCGATTATGATTGAAATGTTAAAATAAGAACTTGCTAAATATTTATTTAAATTTGAATTAATTTTCTTGGAGGGTATAAATATGAAAGTGTTAGTACTAAATTGTGGGAGTTCTTCTTTGAAATATCAATTAATAAATATGGATAATGAAGAAATTTTAGCAAAAGGATTAGCAGAGAGAATTGGAATTGAAAATGGACTTGTTAAGCATGAAGTAGCGGGAAAACAAAAAGTTATTATTAATGAAAACATGGACACGCATAAAGATGCTATTAGAATTGTTATAAATGCACTTGTAGATGTGAAACATGGCGCAATTAAGTCAATGGACGAAATAGTAGCAGTAGGGCACCGCATAGTTCATGGGGGTGAAAAATTTACGAGCTCTGTTATAATTGATGATGAGGTAAAAGCGACACTAGAAGAATGTTCTGAATTGGCACCACTACATAATCCGCCAAACTTAATGGGAATAGAGGCATGTGAAGAAATTCTGCCTAATGTACCAATGGTAGGAGTGTTTGACACAGCTTTTCATCAAACAATGCCTAAATCAGCTTATATATACGCTCTGCCATATGAATTGTATGAAAAGTATAAAATTAGAAAATATGGTTTTCATGGAACGTCGCATAAGTACGTTGTAAATAAAGCGGCTACAGTGTTAGGAAAACCGTTAGAGGACCTAAAAATTGTTACTTGTCATTTAGGTAATGGAGCAAGTTTGGCAGCTATTAAACATGGCAAATCTATTGATACTAGCATGGGTTTTACACCTTTAGAAGGCTTAACAATGGGAACAAGGTGTGGAGACATTGACCCAGCAATAACTACTTTTATTATGGAAAAAGAATCTTTGGACACTACAGGTTTAAACAATTTAATGAACAAAAAATCTGGTATTCTTGGGATTTCCGGTGTAAGTAATGACTTTAGAGATGTAGAAGAAGCTGCGGATAATGGAAACGAAAGAGCACAACTTGCACTAGATTTATTTTATAATCGTGTAAAAAAATATATTGGAGCATATGCTGCAATAATGGGTGGAATAGATGCAGTAGTATTTACGGCAGGTCTTGGCGAAAATTCTCCAGAAACTCGTGAGGCAGTATGCGAAGGTTTAGAGTTCTTAGGTATTAAAATAGATAATGTTAAAAACAAAGTTAGAGGAAAACAAACAGTTGTTACTACTGACGATTCAAAAGTAAAAGTAATTTTAATTCCAACTAACGAAGAACTAATGATTGCAAGAGATACTGTAGCACTTGTTAAAAAATAAGCTTGCTTGGGGTTTTGTTTTAAAAGTGTTTTTAACTGACTTTTTTCTGTAATCAAGATTAAGTACTTGACAAGAGTTGAGTTCATTTATATAATCTTCTTTAGCAGTAACAAAGAGGTGAGTGCGATGAATATTAATTTATCAAGAATAATGGCTGTTAATAATAATCAAGTTGACTTGAAATACCAAATTGATGTTGAATCTATTAATTATTATGGTGATAAAATAATTATAAGTGAACCTGCATCTTTGCAGGGGAAGCTTTATTATATGGATGAAAAGACATTTTTGGATTGTGCAATTAGCGCAGAGGTAAAAGTCAATTGTGGTCGCTGCTTAAATTCTTTTCATAAAAATTTGGCTACTAAATTAAGTGTAGAGCTTATAGAAGAACAAGATGGATTGAATATTGAAGATGAAGACAAAGACGATATAATTCTTTATCAAGATGACAATATTGACTTGGCTAAAATTGTAAGAGAGCAAATTATTATGAGCATTCCGATGAAATTGTTGTGCAGTGAAAACTGTAAAGGACTTTGTGTTCAGTGTGGTATAAACAAAAATGAAGAGCAATGCCAATGTAAGCTAGACAATGACGAAGATGAAGTAAAAGTTGATTTTCGCCTATCCAAGCTAAAAGAATTGTTTCCTAAAGATTAAGGAGGTGTAAATTATGGCGGTACCTAAAAGGAAGACCAGTAAGTCAAAGAGAGATATGAGAAGAGCTTCAAACTCTAAAATGGTTGTTGTGGCTTTAGCAAAATGTCCACAGTGTCACGAACCTAAATTGCCACATCGAGTATGCAAAGAGTGTGGTTATTACAAGAACCGAGAGGTTGTTGCATCAAACTAATTTAACATTTATATTAAAAAGCAACGAGATTTGTTGCTTTTTTTGTGCGTAAAATTAATAGTTGATTTTAGGATTAATTTCTAATATACTTAATGTTAGCATACTAGGGCTGCAACGGGTTTGCTAATATAAAGAATTGACAACTTGTTTTAATAGGGAAAAATAGAGGTGAAGCACATGAAAAAAAAAATAAAAACTAGCAAAAAAGATAGGCACGAAAGTTTTAAAGAACACATGAAAGAAGATCCATTTATTACAGACGAAAAATTAGCAGAAAAATATAACGTTAGTATTCAGACGATTAGACTAGATAGACTAGAGCTTGGAATCCCTGAATTAAGAGAGAGAGTAAAAAAAGTAGCTAAAAAAAACTATGATAAAGTACGAACTATTTTTAGTACAGAAATTATTGGTGAGTTGATAGATTTAGAATTAGGGAAAAACGGAATATCTATGCTCGAAACAACGGCAGAGATGTCTTTTGCAAAAACAAATATTGTAAGAGGGCATAATATTTTTTCGCAAGCAGAATCTCTTGCTTTAGCAGTTATTGATACTGACATTGCTTTGACGGGCGTTTCAAACATCAAATACCTAAGCAAAGTACATGCAGGAGAAAAACTTATTGCAAAAGCTGAAGTAACTAGAGTAAGAGGAAATAAGCATTTTGTACACGTAATTATTACAGTAAACCAAAAACAAGTTTTTAGAGGCAAATTCATTTTAGTAGCAGTTAAGTAATTTACTAATAAATATGATTGAGGTGGGAAAGTTGAAAATAGTAATTGATGCTATGGGTGGAGATAATGCACCACAAGAGACGGTAAAAGGCGCAGTAGAAGCAGTTAAACAGTTTAATGTAGATATAGTTCTAACAGGTGATATTGAGGAAATAGCTAAGGAATTAGAGAAACACTCATACCCTAAAGAAAAAATTGAAATAGTTAATTGTAGTGAAGTTATAAAAACTGATGAAAAACCAGTTGTAGCAATAAGAAGAAAAAAGGACTCATCTTTGGTAGTTGCAATTAATATGGTTAAGGATGGCAAGGCAGATGCAATAATATCGGCAGGAAATACTGGAGCGATATTAGCAGGAGGACTATTTATTCTAGGAAGAATGAAAGGTATCAATAGACCAGCGCTAGCACCAGTTTACCCGACTGCAAAAGGAGTGTCTATTTTAATTGATGGAGGATCTAATCCGGACTGCAAGCCTAAGAATTTATTAGAATTTGGAGTAATGGGTAGTCTGTATGCTAATAAACTACTAAATGTAGATAAGCCAAGCGTTTGCCTTGTAAATATTGGCATTGAAGAAGGAAAAGGAAATGAACTTGTAAAAGAAGCATATGAAATATTTAAAAAAGCGCCATTTAACTTTCAAGGGAATGTTGAAGCAAGAGATGTTTCAGCAGGCTATGCAGACGTAATTGTTTGTGACGGTTTTACTGGAAACATTATATTAAAACTAACTGAAGGTGTCGCAGGAACAATATTTAAAATGTTAAAAAAAGAGCTTATGAAAAGCCCTATCAGAAAATTAGGAGCTTTACTTATTAAATCAGGGTTAAAGAGTTTCAAAAAAAGCTTTGACTACTCAGAGTACGGAGGAGCACCATTTCTCGGTGTTAAAGGGGTAGTTATTAAGGCGCACGGTAGCTCAAATGCTAAAGCAATAAAGAATGCTGTAAGGCAAGCAAAAATATTAATTGAAACGAATATTGTTGAAGATATTGAAAAAGAGATTGTTTACTCAGC
>JAJOKQ010000020.1:5472-5706 GCA_021129785.1 Clostridiales bacterium
AACTATATAGGAGGAATTAAAATGGAATTTGAAAAAATAGTGAAAATAATAGGTGATCAATTAGGACTAGATGACGTTAGTAAAGTCAAACTAGAAACTTCTTTAGTAAAAGATTTAGAGGCAGATTCATTAGATGCGGTTGAGATAATAATGGCTATAGAAGAAGAATTTGACGTAGAGATACCAGATGAAGATGCTGAAAAGTTTAATAACATAGGAGATATATTGACTTAC
>JAJOKQ010000147.1:0-2020 GCA_021129785.1 Clostridiales bacterium
ATTAAACCTTAGTATAAGCCCTTCTGAAATTGATGTTAACGTGCATCCATCAAAAACTGAAATTAAGTTTAAGGATGAGAATGAAGTATATAGTTTTGTGTCAAATAGCATAAGCGAAATAATTGAGCAAAATGACGCTATTCCTAAATTGTTCTGTAACACAAACCATGGCTTTAGTAAATTTGATTCCACAAATAAAAATACCGATTTAATTGAATTTGCTAAACAAAGCACAAAGTCTCTTAAGTCTAGGGTTCCTATTAGTATTAGTAAACCTGTTAATATTAGTAAGGCAGAAAAACAAAAGAATATGATAAAAACAAGTAGCAGTTTTATTTCTGATGAAACCTTCAATATAATAATTGGTAAAAATAGCTCTAATGATCAATTGCCAATGAATATTACCGAGGTAGCGGAAGTATCAAATGCATCGACTTATAATACTGCTGATTCAACTTATAATAATGAGACTGAAGTTAAGAGCGTAAATAACCAGACTCAACTTAACTTCATATCAAACATTCTACGCAATTACAAATTTATAGGACAATTATTCAATACCTACATAATTATTGAAAGTGAATCGTCCATGTACTTAATTGATCAACATGCTGCGCACGAAAGACTAATATATAACCAACTACTTTTAAAGTTTAAAAGCAATAGAAATATAGATTCGCAAATTCTACTTGATCCTGAAATAATTGATTTGCCAAGCGAGGACTTTATTCTGCTAATAGATAATATTGAATCGTTTAATAAATTAGGTTTCAATATTGGTGAGTTTGGACAAAATACTATTATTATTAAGGAAACTCCTTTAATACTAGGAAAGCCAAGAAACTTCGAGTTTATTTTTGACTTGCTAGATGAAATTAAGGACAAGAGAAATACCAATCAACACTTTAGCGAATTACTTATACAAAAAGCATGTAAGAGCGCTATTAAAGCTAACGATAAACTAAGCATGCTAGAAGTTAAGAGTCTTTTAAAGGAATTAAGCACACTTAAACCGCCATTGACATGCCCACATGGAAGACCCATAGTTGTGAGTATGTCTAAGTATGAACTAGAAAAACACTTCAAGCGTGTGTAAGAAAAGAGGAATATTGTGAATGAGGAAAAAATTTCACCAAAAGAAGATGTGCCCCCTAATGATATGGTGCTTTCAAAGAAAGACATCTTACTAATTGTAGGACCAACAGCAGTAGGAAAAACAGCTTGTGCTATTGAGTTAGCAAAGAAGCTTGATGGGGAAATTATTTCAGCAGATTCTATGCAAATATATAAGGAAATGAATATAGGTACTGCTAAACCAAGTGCTAAAGAACTAGGCGAAGTTAATCACCACCTAATTGACATTATTAGCCCTGATATAGATTTTAGCGTAGCCGAATTTCAAAGACTTGCTTTTGATTTGGTAGATGATATTCATAAAAGAGGGAAGTTGCCTATCATCTCAGGCGGGACAGGACTGTATATCAACTCTATATTGTATGATATGGATTTTAGTAAAACATACTCAGACAGTTCTTTCAGAGACCAACTGACCAAAGAATGTAATGAGAGTGGTAATATGTTTTTACATGATAAATTAAAAATAATTGACCCAAAAGCAGCTGAACGAATTCATCCAAACAATGTAAAAAGAGTAATTAGGGCACTTGAAATTAATCATATCAGCAAGTCTAACATGGGTGATTTTAGTACTGACATCAAACTAAATAGCAAGTATAATTCTATTTTAGTAGGGCTTACTAGAGATAGAGCTAAGCTATATGAAAGAATTAACCATAGAGTTGACTTAATGATAGAACAAGGGCTAGTAGAAGAAGTTGAAAATTTATTGATAAAGGGATATTCCAAAGACTTAGTTTCCTTACAAGGACTGGGATACAAAGAGATTGCTGATTATATTGATGGTAAATGTGACTTGGAGGAAGCGATTGAAATATTAAAAAGAAGTACAAGACGTTATGCAAAACGTCAGTTAACATGGTTTAACAGGTATAGTCAGATT
>JAJOKQ010000147.1:2120-5693 GCA_021129785.1 Clostridiales bacterium
ATTAAAACGTATATAGATAGAGAAAATGGAATGGAGGAAGAGGCGATGAAGAAAAGTGTTAATCTTCAAGATCTGTTTTTAAATCAAGTAAGACGAGAAAAAACTGTTATAACTATTTACCTAGTAAATGGCTATCAGTTAAAAGGGAATGTAAAAGGCTTTGATAATTACACAATAGTTATAGAGTCTGATGGAAAACAACAGCTAATTTATAAACATGCTGTGTCTACAATTATGCCATCAAAGACTGTAGATTTGAACTCGACGCAAGAAACTGAGTAGTCTGAAATACAGTTAAAAAATTCAATCCATATTAACTGGATTGAATTTTTTATATAGGAGAGATTAGATGCAAGTTAATTATAGTATTTTTAAAGATATGTTTAAAATTGGCGATGAAGCCATCTGTAAATTAAAAGTAGCAGAAGAAGAAGTTCAATCTGTTTTTAAATCTTATGATTCAGTAAAAGAGTTTAATCAATATAAAGTATTACATGCAATGCAAGAAGCTAGGCTAAGCGAACAACATTTTCAGTGGACAACTGGATACGGATATGATGATGCTGGACGAGATAAATTAGAAGAAGTATATGCGAGAGTGTTTAAAGCTGAAGATGCAATAGTAAGACCTACTATTGTCAATGGCACACACGCACTTAGCTTAACTTTATCAGCCTTACTAAATTCAGGTGACGAAATGTTATCAGTTACAGGTAGCCCTTATGACACTTTGCACGAGTTAATAGGTATTAGCGGGGACTATAGTCAAAGTTTTAAAAAAATAAGGGTAAAATATTGTGAGGTTGGTTTTCTAGAGAGTGGAGATATAGACTATAAGGAAATCGAAAAGAAGGTAAGTAGTGCTACTAAATTAGTATATATACAACGGTCCACTGGATATAGTTTTAGAAAATCTATCGATATCAAAACAATAGAAAAAATTATTAAAATAGTAAAAGCTAAAAACGAAAATGTAATATGTATGGTAGACAATTGTTATGGCGAATTTTTAGAAACAAGAGAACCTACAGAAGTAGGTGCAGATATACTTGCAGGTTCTCTAATAAAGAATCCAGGGGGCGGATTAGTTCTAACTGGAGGATACGTAGTAGGAAAAAAATCTTTAATTGATGAAATTTCTTATAGAATGACTTCGCCTGGTATCGGTAAAGAATGTGGATTAACTTTTGGACTCTCAAGATCTCTATTCCAAGGTTTTTTCTTAGCACCACATGTTGTTGTAGAAGCATTAAGAGGAGCAATACTATGCTCTAAACTATTTGAAAATGAAGGATACCTAGTCAGTCCTAGATTTGATGAACAAAGAAGCGATATAATCCAAGGCGTACAGTTAAATAACAAAGAAAAAGTAATTGCTTTTTGTAAAGCAGTTCAAGAAGCAGCACCAGTAAACTCATATGTTTCACCAGAACCATGGGCAATGCCAGGATACAATGACCCAGTAATTATGGCTGCCGGTACATTTATACAAGGTTCGTCAATTGAACTTAGCGCAGATGCACCAACTAGAGCGCCATACAATGTGTATTTTCAAGGTGGATTGACGTATGAACACGCAAAACTTGGAGCATTAAAAGCATTTCAAAGTGTAATATAGTAAAAACTCCAGAAATATTATCAAAAAGCTTCATTGATAATATTTCTGAAGTCAATTATTAATGAATATATATTTCTTTCCCTGTGTTTAATATTTCATTAATAAAAGGATTATTTTCCTTTAAACAATCTTTCTAAAAACTCCTAGAACTTTCCCTAAAATAGAAGCATTTTTCACAATGATAGGTTGCATAAAGTCGTTTTCTGGTTGTAGTCTTATATGTTTTTTCTCCTTGAAAAATCTTTTTACTGTTGCTTCATCTTCAATTAAAGCCACAACAATATCACCGTTTGCAGCAATTGATTGTTGTTTTACTATAATGTAGTCTCCATCTAATATTCCTGCGTTTATCATGCTACTGCCTTTAATGGTTAACATAAAAATATTACTGTTACCAAAATCAGCATAGTCAATAGGAAGAGGGAAGGTGTCCTCAATATTTTCTGTTGCTAATATCGGTTCACCAGCAGTAACTTTACCTAAAATCGGTACATTAATAATTTCTTTTGTGTTAGGAATGTCAAAATTCTCATTGGCTTTAAGAATCTCTATAGCTCTTGGTTTAGCAGGGTCTCTACGTATATATCCCTTTTTTTCTAACTTAGTTAAATGATTATGTACAGTAGAAGTAGAACTCAAATTTACTACTTTGCAGATTTCTCTAACTGCAGGTGGATATCCTTTTTTAGCCAAGTGCCTTTTAATACAATCTAAAACCTCTAATTGCTTTACACTTATATCTTCATACATTCTCTATTACCCCTTTCAATATAGGATTAACTAATTATAACACAATTTTATGTATGTTGCAAACATTAGTTCTTTTTTTAAAAAAACAATTTACTTTCCCTTAGTTTCGAAAAGAGTCCCTAAGGAGGATTATTTTAGAGTGATCTCTTAATCCAGCCATTCAAAATTTTTAACGATTTCACGTTTTACATTTTTCTTATGTGCAGCATAAAGTTGAGTGGTTGTAACATTATCATGATCTAGCAAATTTTGAACGTCATATATAGAAAATCCCTGTTGAATTAGTGATGTTGCAGCGGTTGCTCTTAGTTTATGTGGACTGTAACCACTACTGGTGCTTGTTCCAAGAACGATAGCAGTATGTTTTTTAATAAGATTTCTAATCGTTTTTGAAGTCATTCGCTTCTTTTGTAACGATAAAAACAAAGCGTCTGCATTTTCATCATTAAGTTTCTCTTTAGTCGGGCGTTCATTACTAATATAGTCTTTTATCACATGCTCGCAAGTTTTGTTGATTGGCATTAAAACTTCTTTAGCACGTTTTCTGTAAATCATAAATTCTCCTCTATTGAAGTTAAAAGAAGAAATGTTTAGTTGTTGTAATTCAGATAGTCTTAAGCCGTATGTTAGAAATAGAAGAATAATAGCTTTATCTCTTAATCTGGTTTTTCTCCAATACACTTTTTCTTTTTCAGACAGAGAATCGCCATTATTAATGTGGTCAATTAGTTTGGCAACTTCATCAATTTCAAGGCGTTTTATTGCATCAGGTTGAGGTTTTGGAAGCCTTATTGGGTTAAACCCATCAGTTATATTTTGTTTTATTATTTCATCTCTATATAAAAACTTAAATAATATTGAAAGAGATGCTTTTTTTCTAGCCAATGAACGATTTCTATTTTCCATTATTTTCATTTTTTCTTTAGTGGTAATAGTGTATCGAGCACAGTAATCAGCTAAATACCTATTAATATCTTTCGCCGTAATTTTATCAAAATCTTCTGCTGATACATCTTTAATATTAGTTGCATTTGACAAATTAGACTGTGATATAATATAGTTAAAGAAAAATAAAATATCATTAAGATATGCAAGTCTAGTTGATAGGGCGACAGCAGATTTTAAGTACAGAAAATAATCTCTGATAAAATCAGGTAGTTTTTGTTCTATCTCAATGCATTTTTCAATGATTTCATTATCTTTTA
>JAJOKQ010000100.1 GCA_021129785.1 Clostridiales bacterium
ATCATTACAACTAATATAACTTGTTAAATATTACAACATATGCTACGATATTGGAAAGTGATGGAATGATATATTGGGGCGGAGGACTTCACATGCATTTTGCTTTTACAAGTATCAATATTATATTATTTTTAGGACTATTAATAGGCGTATTTGCTATATTTTACTTAACAATTTCGATACTATATAAAATGAACAAGAAATTAGATAAAAATATTCCATGGTAATCTGAATTAGCAGAAAATCCTCGTAGTTTCATATTGTCGCAATTGGGTAATATAATGATAAGAGTAAAACTATTCTTTGAGTTGAAAGAGAATATAAGCATTTGCGAGACATGAATACTAATAGAGAGAGGTGTTAAGTATGCTAGTCAAAGACATTATGACAACAAATGTAATTTCGGTTAAGAAAGAGCAGAAAATTGAGAACGCTGTAAAAATACTTATGGATAATAATTTTAGCGGAATGCCTGTTGTAGATGTTGAAAACAAAGTGATTGGAGTTATTACAGAAGGAGATTTAATATATAGAAGTAAAAAACTAAGGATTCCTACTTTTTTTACAATTTTAGATAGTTACATCTTTCTAGAAAGCATGAAGAACTTAGAAAAACAGATTAAAAAAATGGTAGGCTATAGAGTCGAGGACGTTATGACAGTTGATGTAATTACAGTCACAGAAGACACTACAGTGGAAGAAATTGCAACCATTATGACAAGGAAAAAAATTAATAGGGTACCTGTTGTAAAAGAGGGCGTTTTAGTTGGAGTTGTAAGTAGAAGAGATATTATAAAAGCCTATGCTAGAGAATAGCAGAGTAAATATGATGTTTTGATGAGTATTAATCTAAAAACAAGTAAACTGAGGCATCTTGCAGTCGCTTGTTTTTTTGCTTGTTTATCTATTTCGAGACCCGTTCGACTCACTGCGTTCGCTCAGGGCGACATGCGGAGGGGCGGTTACTCAGACTATTTGATTCATATTTAGTTCTGAACAGTAATTCTAGCAGAGCATCTGCTAAGAATAATTTAATTTTACTCTTGAACAAAGTAATAATCTGCTATACAATAAGAATTGAATAAATTATACGTGAAATGATTTTGAAAGTAGGGCTAAGAAATGAAAAACATAAATTTTTTAATAAAGAAAAAAGTATTAGCACTAATTTTAGTATTAATCATGTTTTGGATTTTATTATCACCTGCATTAACCATACAATCAATTATGATTGGTATAGTAGTGGTTATCGGCGTAGTTTTCTTAAACAAAGGGATATTAGAAGAAGAAGGTTCGTTCAATTTATCATTAAAGCTGATAAGAAACTTTATAGTTTTTATTTTTCATCTAATAAAAGAAATAATTAAAGCAAACATTGATGTAGCAAAAATAGTGCTGAGTCCTTCGATGCCAGTTTCTCCAGCTTTTATAAAACTACCCATAAAATTTAAAAGTGAAGTTAATAAAGTAATATATGCCAATGCCGTGACTTTGACACCTGGAACATTAACTGTAGACATGAGTGGTAATAATTATATTATTCACGTTTTAACAACGAGCGCAGGCGAAGATTTAAAGGATGGGATTTTAGAGCAAACTGTGCTTAAATTGGAGGAAGAAAATGATTAAAATTGTGTTTACTATAGCTTCCATTTTACTAATACTACTTGCATTTGTCTCATTGTATAGAGCATATGTAGGCCCTGCTTGTGCAGATAGAGTAATAGCTATAAATGTAATATCAACAAAAGTAACAGTACTAATTGTTCTAATTGCTATGGTAACAGATCAACATATTTTTGTTGACGTAGCTTTAGTGTATGCAATGATGGGATTTATGGCAACTGTTTGTATATCTAAATACTTAGAAAAAGGCAAGTTGATTTAGGGAGGTATTCAAATGGAATTGATAAGAAATATATTGATTGTTGTTTTAATGATTAGTGGAGTTTTCTTTTTTATTGTAGGAACTGTTGGATTAATTCGAATGCCTGATGTGTTTAGTAGAATGCATGCAACAACTAAATGTGATACTTTAGGGGCAGGATTGATTTTGCTGGCAGTGATTGCTTATAATGGGATTAACGCTGTTAGTATAAAGTTTTTAATGGTCTTAATTTTTATTTGGATTACTAACCCTACTTCAGCACATATTATCGCTAAATCAGAATACAAACGAAAAATTGAAAAGACAGAAACAATGTGAGTCTTTAGGGGTGTTTTTTTGACGAGCCAACTTAAATAAACAACATCGAGTCCAAAAACTGTCTGACTCAAGTGAAAGGAATAATTATGCAAATTTTCAACGTGATACTAATAATTTTCTTAATAACATGCGCTATTGCAGTCGAGAGAACAAAAGATTTACTTGCAGCTGTGATTATTTTTGCATCATATAGTTTTTTTGTGGCTCTATTGTGGTTGTTACTTCGTGCACCAGATATTGCTCTTACAGAGGCTGCAATAGGGGCGGGAGTTACGACAATGCTGTTTGTTGGAGTAATCAGTAAAACAAGGAGGATGGAATAATGAAAAAGATATTTTTTATTATGACCTTGGTACTCTTGTGGGGTTTGATGGTAGCGAGTATAGTCCAGATGCCAACATCAGGTGATATAGAGAATCCGTCTTACAATATAACTACTCATTACTATATCAATAAATCAATAAGAGACACAAATGCACCTAATATTGTGTCGGCGATTATCAATGACTATAGGGCTTTTGATACTTTAGGAGAAGCTACAGTTTTGTTTATATCTATAATTGCGGGTTCCTCAGTAATGAAAAACACCTACGGGAATAAGAAAGAAAAAAAGGTGGATTAATAATGGATGACTTAATCGTAAGAACTGTAACCAAGTGGATAGTTCCATTTATACAGGTTTATGGTATTTTCATAATATTACATGGACATATATCACCTGGTGGCGGATTTTCAGGTGGGGCAGTGTTAGGTTCAAGTATTATTCTAATTACACTATCATTAGGGTATAAAAAAGCTTCGGGGATAATATCGCATAATACTTCTGCATTATTAGAATCTGGGAGCATTATTTGGTATGTGTTAATAGGGATTGTTGGAATTATTTCAGGGAACAATTTCTTAACAAATAGAGGATCAGGATTTTACATGGGGGAAGTTGGAGACGTTATCAGTTCGGGAATGATTCCGTTAATAACAGTGGCTATAGGAATAAAAGTTGCTAGCACAGTAATAACTCTCTTTCATACAATTATTGAGGAGGATTAACGTGGAGATTCTAAGAGGAATAGTAGACAATATAAACTACATAGGAGCTTTAACACTATTTGTAATTGGGCTATACACAGTATTAACCCACGCAAACCTACTTAAAAAAGTAATAGGGATAAATATTATGGAAACCTCTATCTTCCTATTTTTCGTATCGATAGGCTATCTAAGGTCTGCAGAATCACCTATTATTGATCCAACCAGAGCAGATCAAGTTTTTGTAAATCCACTACCTTCAGCATTAATCCTTACAGGTATAGTTGTGGCACTAAGTGTTACAGTATATTCGTTAAGCTTAATTATTAAAATATACGAAGAATATGGAACCATTGATTTGAATGAGATAATGGAAATGAGAGGGAATCTGTCTGATGGCTAACGAACATTTTCCTATATACATACTTGCAATTCTATTAGTAAATGCTGCAATCTTTAGCGCATTTGCAAAAATGAGTTTTTACTACTTAAAGATACTAATAGTAGTCAACCTTACGATTGTTTGGACATTAGCTGCTATGCTTTTTAATAAAGTCCTAAAAGAAGGTTCATTTAGGTATAATTTTGGAGATTGGCATCAAGTTTTAGGAGTGCAATTATACATAGATGAGCTTGCAGTTTTTATGATGATGTTTATTTTGACACTGGCTTGTTTAATTATTGTATATAGCTTAAAAGACATTGAACATGAGATTGAACCAAAGCAGTTTTCAAGGTATTATACATTAGTTTTTGTAATGCTGTTTTCCATGCTAGGGCTGACCTTTTCAAATGACATGTTTAATATGTTTATTTTTATGGAAATATTGTCTATTGCATCGTGCAGTATAATATCAATTAAAAACAGTAAAGGAAACATGCTCGCTTCTTTTAGATATTTAATACTAAATACTTTAGGTTCGCTTTCAGTCCTTATGGGGATAGCACTTATTTACATGGTTACAGGGCAACTTAACATGGTTGAAATACATAGAGAAATATCTGTTGTATGGCAACATTACTCTACTAACATAATGATGGCGCTTGGATTTATAATAATAGGTTTTTCTACAAAAGCAGCTATTTTCCCACTGCATGTATGGCTTCCAGACGCACATTCTGTTGCTCCGACACCGTCAAGCGCTCTACTCTCGGGGATAGTGGTCAAGGCATATATTTTTGCTATTATAAAACTGCTATTTAGAGTTATGGGAGTACCAATCGTAAGTGAACTAGGGATTCCTACAGTCATTACATATCTTGCAGCTCTTGGTACAATTATGGGATCTATTTTTGCTATTGCACAAAAAGATATAAAAAGAATGTTAGCATACTCTAGTGTTGCGCAGATAGGTTATATTTTTCTGGGAGTAGGCTTAGCTACAAAAGCAGGCCTAGAATTTGCAATGTTTCACATTGTTTCTCATGGTCTTATTAAAACAGCATTATTCTTAAGTGCAGGTGCAATAATTTATCAAACAGAAAAAAGAGATATAAGAAAACTTGACGGCATCGCATATGAAATGCCTGTTACGATGATGGTGTTTTCCATTGCAGCTTTAGGCATGATTGGTATTCCTGGAACAAGCGGATTTATGAGCAAAATATTTTTGGGAATGGTAGTATTACAAGAAGGAAAAGCATTTTATCTGTTTATTATTATTCTAAGCAGTTTTTTAAATGCATTCTACTACATTCCAATAATAACGTCAGCATTCATGAAATCAGATGACGATGCAAAAGTTCTAAACGATAAAATACCAAAACGAATGAAAATACCCATGATAATAGTGATTTTACTGTCAATTGCAATAGGTTTTTATCCTCAAATAATAACAGTAATAATTGAAATTGCTGTGAAGTCGTTATTCTAGATTAACGCAAATTAAGTAAGTCAATATCATAATGATTCTTGCATGCGACAGTTAACTTTTCAAGATTTTTATGGTGTCCTGTTATCTCAAGAAATCGTTTTGCTTGGAGTAGAGAAGTAATCGAATTATCTTTACCAAGAAGATGTTTAGCAATGCCTTTTCGGGCGTATAACAGGCCGATAGTATTATATTTGCGGTACTTATTGCAGTAATTAACGCCATTGCACGAATATTTAAGCGCATCTTCATATTGCTTCATGCGATGGTACGAATAAGAGAGATTGTAACACAGTTTTTCGTACAAAAGAAAGTTAGAAGACAATAGACCTTTAGTAAAAAAATTGTAGCAAAACTTCAAGATTTCAAGGCATTTTTTATTGCCATCTGTCTACCTTTTAGCAAGTCCAATATTGATTAAAAGAAGCAAATCTAAATCGGTGTATTTGTATGATTCATAATTAACAAGAGTAAAATTATGAATTGAAAGATTAAGAGCCATTGTGAGCTTCTTTCATTG
>JAJOKQ010000104.1 GCA_021129785.1 Clostridiales bacterium
GAAGAGCAGTTTTAGAAGTTATTATTACCAACGAAGGTGAGCACTTAAGCACAGAAGAAATTTACGATATAGTGAAAAAGAATTGCCCGGATATCGGATTAGCGACTGTATATAGGACTATTCAATTGCTAGATAAATTAGATGTTATATCGACGCTGTACTTAGATGATGGATGTAACAGATATGAATTTAACATTCAAAATGGTGAACATCATCACCATCATTTGATTTGTGAGAGTTGTAGTAAAGTCATTGAAGTGAAAATTGATTTGCTCGAAAAATTAGAAGAAGAGATACAAGTTAATTATGGATTTGAGATTTTAGACCATAAAGTTCAGTTTTATGGAAAGTGTGAAACCTGTAAATAACAGAACTCCTTATCTAATAAAAAAATAGAGGAAATATTCAAAATTGACGTTAGTTTAATTTTGAATATTTCTATTCTATTTGGACAATAATTGTGGTAGAATGTATATATTGTTGTAGTGTGCGGAATTTATTGTGTTGTATTTTACGAGAATTGTGAAATTGCAAGGGATTTTTTTGTGTGCGTGCGTATTGCAGACCTTCACTTTTTGCGTGTAAAATAATAAGACTAATATAATTAGAAATCGCTGTAATGAAAAATATAGGAGTAAAGTAGATTAAGTAGTTAGTAAAAAGGAGAGAAATTTATTGGGTAGAAAACCTACAAAACTAAAAATAATCCCATTAGGCGGATTAGACGAAATAGGGAAGAACATTACGGTTATTGAGTATAGGGATGAAATTATAGTCATTGATTGTGGACTAAGTTTTCCTGATGAAGAGATGTTAGGAATAGATATTGTTATACCGGACGTTACGTATTTAGAAAAGAACGTTGATAAAATTAAGGGAATACTATTAACACATGGACACGAAGATCATATTGGTGCGTTGCCGTATGTTTTGAAAAAAACAAACGTGCCAGTGTACGGAACAAACCTTACTCTTGGTCTTGTAGAAAACAAATTAAAAGAACATAAACTTTCAAATGTAACTTTAAATAAAGTGAAAGCTGGGCAAGAAATTAACGTAGGACTTTTTAAAGTTGAATTTATTCGCATGAACCACAGTATACCTGATGCATGTGGAATTGCTATTTATACACCGCTGGGAATCATTTTTCACACTGGAGATTTTAAAGTAGATTACACCCCGATTGACGGAAATATGATTGATTTACACAAAATTGCGGAGATTGGCAAAAAAGGTGTTTTAGTAATGTTGGCAGATAGTACTAACGTAGATAGACCTGGCTCTACAATGTCTGAAAAGAGTGTTGGCGCAACATTTGAAAATATTTTTAGAGCAACGGATCAAAGAATAATTGTAGCAACTTTTGCATCGAATGTACATAGAGTACAACAAATAATTGATGCAGCACATAAATTTGGAAGAAAAGTCGCAGTATCAGGAAGAAGTATGATTAATGTAGTAAGAGTCGCGAACCAACTGGGGACGTTGACTGTTCCAGAAGGATTAATAATAGATATTGACGATATGAATGGATTAGATGATTCTCAAGTAGTAATAATTACGACTGGAAGTCAAGGTGAACCTATGGCAGCACTATCTAGAATGGCTAGTGCCGAACACAGAAAGATCGTTATAAAGCAAGGAGACGTAGTTGTATTTTCGTCTACACCTATACCAGGAAATGAAAAAACAGTAAGCAGAGTTATTAACCAGCTGTTTAAAAAAGGTGCTGAAGTTATTTATAAAAGCTTAGCTGATGTGCATGTTTCTGGACATGCTTGTCGTGAAGAACTAAAACTGATGCATAGACTTGTTAATCCAAAATACTTTATACCTGCACATGGAGAATATAGGCACTTAAAGAGTCACGGAAAATTAGCTGAAGAACTAGGAATGCCAAAGGAAAATACATTTGTCATTCAAAATGGAGATGTAGTGGAATTTACAAAAGACACCGCTAAAGTAAATGGAAATGTCCCTTCTGGAAGAATACTTGTAGATGGTTTAGGTGTTGGAGATGTAGGAAATATTGTTCTTAGAGATCGAAAGCATCTTGGAGAAGATGGCTTAATGGTTGTAGTTCTTACAATTTCAAGTAAAACAGGCAAGATCGTGGCAGGGCCAGATATAATTTCAAGAGGATTTGTGTATGTTAGGGAATCTGAAAATTTGATGGGAGAAGCAAGAAATGTTGTTAGTGAAGCACTAAAAGTTTGTGAGAATCAAAATATTATTGAGTGGTCTGTGTTGAAAAACACAACAAAAGATGTATTAAGAAGTTACTTATACGAAAAAACAAAGAGAAGACCAATGATATTGCCTGTAGTTATGGAAGTGCAGAAATAGTTAAGCACATGAAATATTTTTTGGAACACTTCAATTGCTAGGGGAAACAAAAAAAAACAAGAAAGAGGGATAATTATGATAACCTATGACAATGCACATAAACTAGCTAAATCACTAAAGGAATGCGATGAATATAAAGCATATAAAGAATTAGAGAAAAAGATTGCAGCAAATTCTAAAACTAGAAAAATGGTTGATGATTTTAGAAAAAGACAGTTTGAAATACGAAGTGCTCAAATGATGGGGCAGAAAATTGAAGAAAGCAAAATTGAAAAAATAAAAGAATTACAAGGGATTATGATTAAAGATCCGACGGTCAGCGAATTTATGCATGCGGAGTATAGGTTGAGCCAAATGTTAAGCGATATTTATAAAATTATTGGTGAAGCACTAGATCTTAACTTTAATAAAGATGAAAAAGATGTTGAAGGTAAAAAAATTGATGAAGCAAAATAATTTTAGATAATTATATTAAATAATGCGTGAAACTATTTCACGTATTATTTTCTGAATTTATTGATTATGGCTATTAGCTTAAAAAAGGAGATGCCCATTTTGAGTGATATTTTGAATCCATCTGTGGAAAAATACATTAGAAACATAATACCAACAAGCACGGGTGTTCTGTCTGATATGGAAGAGTATGCGCGTGAAAACCATGTGCCAATAATTCATAGAGAAGTAGCTACATTAGTAAAAGTGCTTACTAAAACAAGCGGTGCAACTAAAATTCTTGAGATAGGAACAGCTATTGCATATTCAGCAATCACTTTTTGTATTGCAATGGGCAAAATCGGTAGTATTACTACTATAGAACGTGATGAAAATATGTGTAGAATTGCAACATCTAACATTGAAAAATCGAATCTGAAAGAAAGAATCAAGCTTATACAGGGCGATGCAAATGACGTTTTAAGGTACTTAGATGAAGAGTATGACCTAATATTCCTAGACAGCGCTAAGGGTCAATATAATAGATATTTGAGTGATCTACTACGTCTATTAAAAAACGGTGGCATGCTTATTTCAGATAATGTATTATATAAGGGGATGGTTGCAGATGACAAATTAGTACTTAAAAGAAAAAAAACGATTGTTAAGAAATTGCGAGCTTATCTAACAACTATAACAAATCATCCAGAACTTGATACGTGCATTCTTCCAATAGGTGATGGTGTAGCAATTAGTTGCAAAAAAGCAGGAGGGAATTAGTAATGAGTAAAGTTGAGTTATTAGCACCTGCTGGCGATTTAGAAAGACTTAAAATAGCAGTTTTGTATGGTGCAGATGCTGTATACTTAGGTGGCCAAATATTTGGAATGCGTGCTACAGCCAAAAACTTCACACTTAGCCAGTTAAAGGAAGGTGTATTATTTGCACATGAAAGAGGAGTTAAAATTTATCTTACAGTAAATATTATTCCTCATAACGAAGATTTAGCTGATTTAACAGAATATATAAAACAAATCCATGAAATTGGGGTTGATGCAGTTATTGTATCGGACCTTGGTACTTTTGGAATTATAAAGGAATTAGTTCCAGACATAGAAATACACATTAGCACACAAGCCAATATAACTAACTATGCAACAGTTAATTTTTGGAACAAACTAGGTGCTAAAAGAGTGGTGCTTGCAAGGGAACTGTCTTTTAATGAAATAAATGAAATTAATAGCAAAAAATCTGAAGGAGTTGATTTAGAAGCATTTGTGCATGGGGCTATGTGCATATCTTACTCCGGACGATGCCTTTTAAGTAACTACATGGCAAACAGAGATGCAAATAAGGGCGAATGTGCTCAGCCCTGTCGCTGGAACTATTACTTAGTTGAGGAAAAACGCCCAAATGAGTTTATGCCAATATACGAAGACGATAAAGGCACGTATATTATGAACTCGAAAGACTTATGTATGATTGGATATATCCCTGAGTTAATAAAATCAGGCATAACCAGTTTAAAAATTGAAGGTAGAATGAAAACAGCGTACTACGTTGCAACAACAGTTAGAGCGTACAGAATGGCAATAGACAGTTACTATGAAAACCCTAGTGAGTGGACATTAAACCCTGAATGGATGAAAGAACTAAAAAAATCTAGTCACAGAGATTATACCACTGGCTTTTATCTACAGAAACCAGATCAGAATGCACATTTATACAATGATATATCATATTTGAGAAGTTTTGATTTTATCGCATTAGTATTAGACTATGATCAACAGACAGGCATTGCGACTGTAGAGCAAAGAAACCGTTTTTTTAAAGGAGACAAGGTAGAAATAATTGGTCCTAATCATGAATTATTATATTCAATAATTGTAGATATGTGGGATGAAAAAGAAAATGGAATAGAAGTTGCACCACATCCAAAACAAATTGTTAGAATAAAGCTAGATTGCGAAGTTGAAAAGTATTCAATAATAAGAAAAGAAAAAACTGACAATTAAATTATAAATATAATAGAGTAGGAAGGGTGATAATGTGTATAGACCGATTCTCATAGGGATAGCAGGAGGCACAGGGTCGGGTAAGAGTACTGTCGCTAGAGCAATATTTGAGACTTTGCAAGAAAAAAACATTGCAATTATTGAGCAAGATTCGTATTATAATGATCAAGAACATTTAACATATGAAGAAAGAATCAAAACAAACTACGACCACCCACTAGCGTTTGATACTTCTCTTTTGATTGAGCATTTAAATGCACTTTTAGAAAATAAAGTGATACAAAAACCTATATATGATTTCTCTGAGCATAATAGAAAAAAGGAAACAATTACGATTGAGCCTAAAGACATTGTTATTTTAGAAGGAATTATGATATTAGATGATGTGAAATTAAGAAATATGCTAGATATTAAAATTTTTGTGGACACTGACTCGGACGTGCGAATAATAAGAAGAATTCTTAGAGACATTAATTCAAGGGGAAGAAGTTTAGATTCAGTTATAGAACAGTATTTAGCAACTGTCAGACCAGCACATCTTCAATTTGTAGAACCAAATAAAAGATATGCTGATATCATTATTCCAGAAGGTGGCTACAACCAAGTTGCAATAGATATTATGGTTACTAAAATCCAATCGATAATTGCAGAAAGAAATAATAACTAAATATTTAATCCCTTGTACATTGGATAATACTAAAGAAAAAGGTACAGGGGATTTTTATGCAAAAAAAAACAATAAATCAGACTGATGGAAACGGAATAAATGGCATAGAGAAAGCCAAAAACAACTATTTATCGAGT
>JAJOKQ010000091.1 GCA_021129785.1 Clostridiales bacterium
AAAATCTCCTAGGTGCAATTAGACTTCTCCATGAAATTCTTCTTAAATTCATCAATTTTATCACCTGAAACATACTGCCCTATTTTGTTAAAATATGCATCGGTCGGAAGATTTTTAGGAATCCACCTTTGTGTCTTTTCATCATATTTTATTATTTCATTGTATTCGTAGCATTTTTTATAAATCGCTTTTGAGAAATAAATTTGTGCCACATCGATCAAATTATGTATCTTTTCTTCAAGTGTCCCTTTTAATACTGGCTCAATCCCTACTTCATTATTTATAAACACAATTTCTACAATGCTATCTAGAATGATTCTTCCACATTTTAATTTCTTTAAATGTACAACTAAGTCTAATCCTCTTGCAATATCTTCTTCTGCCTTATCACTATCTACATACATTGCTGTTCTCATCATCAAATTTCTACAATTCGTTACTGCTTCAAATGGAGAAATCAAATGAATTGTCGCTCCTACTCCTGCGTTTAGTCTAAGACAAGAGTTGATTAGTTCTGTAATCTCATCTGGTTTCGTGATTTCACCAATATATAGCACATCTCTGGACATTTTTAGCATTATTTGAAATTGTTCCGCTATTGTTCTTTTAGGATTTTCAATTAATGTGATTATGTTTTTTCTTGGATACTTTTTTCTTGCTTGTAATTCATCTTGAGTATCTAGTATGCCTATCCCCCAGTAGTCTGGGACTTTTTCTAGCATAGCTAATAAAAATGTCGATTTCCCAACTCCCATATCACTTCCTGAAACAAGGTGCGATCCTCTTCCTTCTTGATTAATTAGTAACAACTCATATATCAAATTATCAATTGTACTATATCTGTCCTTCATCTCTTCTAATGTTATTTTTTTTATTGTAAAAATTCTTTCGTTAATTATCAAATCTTCGTCAGTTGCAGTTGCCGAAAATCCTGCCGTGGTAATGCGATTTGAGTTGATTTTTGAAGCTGTCATAGTTGGATTTTGTTCGTCAAATTGTATCTTTGAATTTGCAGTAATTTTTTTTTGAATGTTGACAACAATTTCTTTGTTTTTAAAACGCAAAAACTCCAAGTGGATTTTCAGCCCTTTATAAATAATATATATGTAGTCTTTGCCCAATACCCCTATTTCGTTAATCATGTGATGTTGCAAAGTATCAATAACGTTTTGCCCATCATCTAAGCTATATACCAGAGTTGACAATAGCTTGATTCTTTCTCTCCAGTCACTAAATTTCTGCTTTATTATTTCTTGCTCTTTTTCTACTACTCTTCTTAACATTTGAGAAGTAAAGCATATCTCTATATTATATTTCTCAATTATTTCAGACATATCAAAAGAATGTAGTAATATTTCAAATAAAATACCATCCTCATTCTTTAGCAAATTCTCAAAAGATATAACAGCATTGATTCTTTCGTCACTGACACTCAGCCCCTCTATTAGAAGCTTTGAATACTGGTTAATAATAAATGTTCTAGCACTTTCATCCCCTAATACCGCTCTATTCTTTAATGCATTAAATTCAGTAATTTCTTCATACGCATGTTCTTTATCAATCTCATATATTTCGCTATATTTATCTACATCTTCAAAAATAGACTCTAACTGAATGACGATTTCCTCTAACCTATTCATTTAAATCACACACCCTATTTTTCTCTCCACGTTTTGCGAAGAATTTTCTCATATCCCATTTTGTATTGTGACACTTTCTTTTCTCTTTATCGAAAAAATAGTTTGCGTAGCTGCTTAGTATATGCTCTGCAATTTTTCTATTTTGCAAGCCGTTCACTGTTTCTTCACTACTACAGAAAGCATAATTTAGTAGCGTACTGTTATTGCACTCGTTTAGCAAACTCACATCAAAATCCAATTTAAAAATATTTTCGCTTTTAACACCTTTTTCTTTTAGTAATCTTTGGATTTTTTCAAAACATATGCCCACTTTTTGCCTATTTATTTCTTTGATATATTTATTTACTATGTAGATATTTTTTCGGAATAGTTCGCTAGGTCTATTATCTGGTGTCGACAAGTTCACAACATTGATATCCTGCGATAAAATCGTTACAATTACATCTGCTCTTTCTAAGACTTCTTTCGTCATCTCTCCTTCTCCTGCAGTTGTATCTGCAATAATAAATGAGTATTCTCTTTTTGATATATCTACTAGCCTCTCAATATCGTTCCTGTCAATTTGCAAGCAAATATTTGCAGTCATAATGTCTATCTTCTCATGCACTCGTTTTGTGCATTTCTTAAATAAATTACTTTCGTTTTTCAGTCCAAGATTATATAAATTTTTAAAATCATCAATCCCTTTATTCACTGGCGATGCACTAAGATATCTTGCTACATCTCTATATTTATGATTAAAGTCAACAAGCAAGCAGTTTTTTTGCGTAATACCTGTAATATTTGCTGCTAAATTAATGGATGAAACCGTCTGTCCTAATCCCTTCTTAGGTGAAGTAACTGCAATAAACATACTACACTCACCTACTCTTCGTCTGAAGCCTGTGAAATTCCATCTCTACTTACAGCTTCACGAGCATTTTTAGTTGTTTTTAGCAAATTGTCTTTTTCTATTAATAATTTTTCCATTGCAACTATGTGGTCAAACGTAACATCTGATGCCTTTTGCTCATCGTCTATATACAATCTCGTTTTGAGCACTCCTATTTTTTCTGCCAAAGATAAATCTCTAAATTGCACCTCATCTACTGCCATCACTATTACGTATCCTTTGCTTTCTTGCTCATCGATGACTCTATTTGAAATACTCTCTATTTTTATTTTAGAAACCACTATATCATAATCTCCATTTTGGTAATCTACAATAATGTCTACAAGGTTTCCAGCCTTCACATTTCCATCAACTAGGTTAAATACTGAATATTCCTTTAATCTATGCGAATCGCCATATTTTCTTTCATGCTCAATAAAAAAATCTGCTATAAGCTGTTGCCCATATGATAGGTTTTGTGTGCTTACTTTCCCTAGCAAAGCTTCAATATCACCAGTAGTGTTTCTAGCAACAAATTTAATTGGTATTTCGAGTACTTCAAAATGCTCTTCTATAATTTCCAAACTTATTTTTGTATTTTTAGCTAATCCTTTTTCTGATTTAACTACTAATACTTTTTTTGTTGGCATTGCCGTCACATCAATCTCCATGCGTACTCTATTTTCAACCAATTCTTTAATTTGAGGAATTTTAATATTGTTGTAATAATAAATGAGTGCAGCAATTATAATGAACGCTACCGCAATTACTAAAAGTGCTTTTTCTTTATTGCTTCTCATAAAACATTCATCCTTTACGTTTCTATTTTGCAATTTTATCTTCCTTCAGCTAGTAACGCCTGATCTGATTTATGCTGACTTGATAGACAAGCGACTACCTTTTAGGGTAGGCAGTGGCGCAGCTATTTCCCATTAATTTCTTTATCCATCTAGTTTCCCCGACATTGTTTGTATTTTCATTTGGAAAATAGTAATTACTTAAGATTCTAAAATCATCATGCAATAAGTTATCTCTCATGCATATTGCAGGTTTTCTTTCTGCTAACCCGCGTAAAATTGCTGCATAATCGTTTTTCACTGAGAACACATTGCCTATTTCGATTCTGTTGGATTCTTTATATTCTCCATGCGATTCTCTCTGCTCTATCAAATCTAATATTGTATGCTTGTCCAAAAAATTAATATCAGTGTATTTGTTTATCAACAAATCAATTGTTTCCACTCCCGTCAAACTTTCTGCCATACTCGTAGACAGTCTGTTAATCTGATTAATCCTTTGGTCAGTTACAAATAGCACATGATCTGCCATAAGAAAAATGCTTTTTCTTATCTCTTCACTCAAATTATTAGCTAAATCAACAATTACTACTTCTGATGTTTTTTTAGAATCACTTATCAACCTCATTATCGAATCATTTGAAATACTACATTCTACGTCTCTATGCTCTGAGTAAACCTTTAAGTGTTTATTTATTTTTTTTGCTAATTCTTGATTGTTTCCTTTCCCAATATTGCTTAAACAGCCAATATAGTCCTTATTAAAGTGATAGTACAGATCTTTTTTATCAACATCTGTATCAATTATAATGGTATAAATTCTTCTACTGCTAAGTTCATGCGCTAAATTTACTGCAACCGTAGTCTTACCACTACTTTCTAGACTTGTCACTACAATTACTACATTGTTTTTTGACCTCTTTTTGCTTCCTCTTCTTTTATTTCCTATGCTTAGTATCCTCTTATCCCTTATTGAATCACTTAGATCGTCAATTAGTTCTTCCATATTCTTATATCTGTATTCACTACGCGGCTCAATCATTTTTAATATCACCGTCTTTAATTTAGTAGATATGTTTAAGCCTTTAAGTTTTTCACGTTCCTCATCAGGAAACATATTTGTTAGTAGGTAATGCATCATAATCCCCAGATTAAAGACATCTGTCCTCTTGTTATATACTCCTTTTTTCTGCTCCGGCGCTGCAAATTCAACAGTCATTCCTGATACTCTAGCTCTTAACTCTTCATCGGTTTCATGCTCACTCTCACTTGCAATCCCAAAATCAATCAGCACCGCTTCACCTTCTGGTGATATTATCACATTTGACGGTTTCATATCTCTATATATAATTTGATTAGGTTTAATATTATGTAAGTAGTCTAGCACCTTTGCTAATTGCATTCCCCATTTCACTACATCATTTTCATCAAACGTCCCTTCTTCTTCCATTTTTTTTTGCAACGTGCTGCCTTCTACGTAGGTTTGAACAATATATTCACCATATTCATCATTAAACACGTCAATAATTTTAGGTAAACTAATATGATTTAATTTTATCAAAATCTCTTTTTCTGCTTTGTTAACTCTATCTCCTAGCTTTGCATTGTAAAAATGCTTAATAGCGCAATAATTACCTAACTCAGTATTTTTGCATAAATAAACTCTCCCCATGCTGCCTTCACCTAAAATTTTAACGATTCTGTATTTCGTCCCAATTATAGTCCCTTTTTTAAAAGCAGCTCTATCATTGTTGCAGTCCTTTGGCTTATTGGTATTTTTGTAGTTTTCTAGCTCATCTTTCCTGCATATATTGTTTTTTATATACAAGAATTCAGTCTCTAAATTATCTGATTCTATCAATTCTTGTGTCTCAAATTCTTTATGTTTGTTTTTTCTTCTATGTTTTTCTCTTATATCTAGATAATGATTTTCTTCTTTAAGTATCTTTTCCTCTTTCTTATTGCTTTTATATAAAGATATTATAAGTATCAACAGAGAAACTATTATAATAATTGCAGAAATTAAAAATTGCATTTTAACACCTTCTTTATATTATGTTCACTTGAATTAATATTATCAGTTACTCTATTACATGCGATGTTTTATAACTATTCCATTATAACCGTACTCTTGCACCGCCTTGTTAATAGTAACAAAATAACTATACCACAGTAACATTATAAATGCAATGATAATTTCACAAATATTTATGTTTTATGTTAATTCGCAAAAAAAACGCGTCTCTGTCAAAAAAATACAAAAAATACAATGCA
>JAJOKQ010000128.1 GCA_021129785.1 Clostridiales bacterium
ATAATAAAAGTAATTTTTTTTATCTCTTCCTTCTCTTAACGTTGCGAATAATCTTACTTCTATACTCATTTTCTCACCTCTTACAAAAATTCTCTAACACTATTACTATTATAACATACTTCAAATACAAGAATAGAAAATCTATACTATAGAATTCAAATTCTTTAATGAAAATAGAAGCGCCAAGATCAATCACTTGGCACTTGTTACACTCTTTCTACAACCCTAACTCTTTCAACTTTTCTACTGTAGGAGCTAGTTTTTCTATCTTAATGGTTCTGTCTTTAAGGTTGATTCTTAAAATCTTACCATTGTAACCGTACATCTTACCACTACCTTAGTTTATTGTTAAGGCAAAATTTCGCCTTCAAAAAACATGATTAAACTAACTTCTCTCTATGAGTATGGCTAGCATTACCGAAATATGCAACACTAAAATTGTCATTATTGTATATGTGAATGATCTTTTTCTTCTTTTATGTCTAAAAAACTTCATTCCAAGAATTATTCCAAATTCGCCTCTATAAAAATGCAAGCGTAAATAACAATTTCTCCTTAACTCTCCATTTTCCTTCTTTTGCTCTTTTTTTATCTATGTACATCGTTATAAAAGAAACTATGTTTACAATCACTGTATACCCTAATATATACCCTATCAAAACAATTTCTCCTCACTTTATAGCACTATATTTACACTTATTCTATCATGTCCGCTTTAAAATTTTACATAAAAAAATGCCTTTCGGCATTTTTTCTACTCTTCTACTTTTCAAACAGCTCTTTAAACTTTCTTTGCGCATTGGCAAAATCCTCGTCATTAGGATGCATTGCCGCAATTTTATGTCTCTTTATTCTTTCTTCATTCATTGCATGCGGATGATCAGCTGGCAATGATTTGAATTTCTCAGTTAATCTCGGATCTACTTTCCCTTGGCAAATAAATTCTCCAACAATACTATTTTCGTTGTCAATGAATAGTTTTTTTATTCTTTCCATCGAGTCTACAGCATGTTGCGAATCTGGATATGCTCCTAAAGTAGCAAATACAGCTACTTTCTTATTTTTAATATTCTCTATAGCTACTAATGCTTTTTTATCTGCTGTTCCTCTATCTATCCAGCACCCAAAAGCTATAAAGTCATATTTGTCAAATGAGCTAACCTCGCCTACATTGCATAAGTCGGTTTCATCTGGCATTACTTTATATATTGCTTCTGCTACTTTCTTAGTATTTCCTGTTTCACTTGAGTATATAACTAAATGTTTCATACTATCCCACCTTTTTTTATCGTCCTGCCTCTTCGTTTAGAAATTCTACTAAAAGTTTTGTTACATCACTACAGATGTTATTTCCCCAAAAAACTCCCTCTTTAGTTAGTCGATATTTTTCTCCTTCTTTCACGACTAGTCGATTACGCAACAATTCTTCAATGAAAGACCTTGCATGCTCATGCATTTTCAAATTGATTTCAGCATCTAGTTGATTAAATGATATGTACCCAAATTGAATTTGCCCAATTATCTTAGTTATAACATTATAATATTCAGTTACAACTTTACCCATTGGAGATATTGGTAATAGCATTTTGGGAACTTTATTCATCATTGGTCCATTATAATATAAATAGTTGCCCAACCTTCCTCCTGCGCCATTCCCAAGAGCTAAACAGTCTCCTGCTCTATTCTTAACCTGAATATACTTGTAACTATCTCTATTTTTTCTTACTATCTTCGTTAGTTCTAACAGTTCAAATCCATTATCTAATAACTCATCATACACTTTATCAAACATTAGTTTTTCGGCATCTATGTCAGGCAAATTCTCAATTGTCCCATCTTCAATCAGTTTTCCTAACATTGACCCTTCATATAAAATCAATGAATAATAGCTTAACCCAGCAATATTTAACTCTTTTATGGTTTTTATATCAAACTCCAATTCCTGCATTGTTTGATTTGGATAATTGTATATTAAATCAATATTAGTGTTTTCAAATCCCATCTCTACTACCTTTTTAATCTTTGATATAACCTCATTGCTACTTCCCCTGCGTTTTAGTAACTTTCTGCCCCTATCGACAAAAGTCTGTACTCCGACACTCAGTCTGTTCACTCCCATTATTCCAAAAATTTCTAGTCTATCGCCCGTAAGCTCGGTAATAGATGTTTCTACGCTAATTTCCGCAGTTTTACTAATGGGTAGCAAGCTGTGCATTACTTCTAAAATTTGTTCCCATTGTTTTGCTGATAAAACTGTTGGTGTTCCACCGCCAAAGTATATTGAGTCAAATTCTTTAGATTGAATATATGGATAACTCGCCACTGCCTTAATTTGCTTAATTATTAGTTTATGATAGTCTTCTACTGATGAATTTATCATTGTTCTGTTTAAATTGCAGAAGCTACATAAGTTTGTGCAATAAGGTGTGTGTATGTATATTGAACGCGGTCTCGTTGCCTTCGTCTGCAAAAGAGTTTTTACATACCCAATTTGGCTTTGTTTGTCAACAAATGCATTCTTCAAGTAAACTTGCGATGCATGGTGACTTTTTAATCTCTCTGAGTACATAATTACTGAGCCTCCCTAATCTTAAACTATCTTACTTTTCATTTCTTTCGTATCCTTATTCTTTAGCAGACCTAATGGGAAGAAAAGTGGCTTTCCACTAACTTGATCAGCTGAAATATGCGCATCAATTTTATACACATCTCTTAGCATTTTTTTCGTAATTACTTCACTTGGACATCCTTGCATAACAAGCTTACCTTTGTTAATAACATACATACGATCGCTGTATTTTGATGCCTGATTCAAGTCATGTAAAACCATAATAATAGTCATTTTATATTCTTCATTAATTTTTTTGAGCAACTCCATAACTTCTAATTGATGGCTAACATCTAAATAAGTGGTAGGCTCATCAAGTATTAATACTTTAGTCTTCTGTGCAAGTGCCATTGCAACCCAGGCACGTTGACGCTCCCCACCAGATAAAGTTGTCACACACCTATGCTCAAATTCCTGCAATCCTGTAACACTTATTGCCCAATCTACAATTGAATTGTCGTCGTAATTACTAAACTCATACCATTGTTTATGAGGAACTCTCCCATATGCAACTAAATCACGCACTGTACAATCACTTGGACTGTGGTTATGCTGACCTAGTATAGCCAGTTTTTTAGCTACCTCTTTCGTAGGTAATCTGTGAACATCATTTCCCTCCAAATACGTAACTCCATTTGAAGCGTTCATTAATCTCGAAATAACTTTGAGCAAAGTAGATTTACCCGACCCATTTGGTCCGATTATAGACACAATTTCGCCTTCTTTTATATCCATTGTAAAGTTGCTTACTACATTTTTTTTGTCGTAAGCAACACTTAAGCCTTTTGCAGAAATCAATGTCCATACCCCCTAACTTTTCTAAGCAGATAAAGAAAGAATGGTCCACCTAAAACTGCCATAATTACCCCTACTGGTAATTCGATAGGTGAAAAGACCGTTCTAGCCACAATATCCGCAGAAACCAAAAGGACCGCTCCTAGTATTGCGCTTGATGGTAACATAAACCTATAATCTGAACCTACTAAAAGCCTACTAACATGTGGTACTATTAGTCCTACAAACCCTATTATTCCAACAACTGCTACTGAGATGCCTGTTAAAAATGCAGCCGTGGAACAGAGAACTATACGTGCTAAATTTAATCTAACTCCTAAGTTTTTTGCAGCCTCATCACCCAATTGTAATGAATTTGCAACATTAACACTTAATACTGCAACTAGTAACCCTACAGCAACATATGGCAAGAGTAGTTTAACTTGATCCCAACTTTTGCCTGCCAATGTACCATTTAGCCACATTATTACTCCTTGTATTCTGTCACTATAAAGAACTGACAAAAGAGAAGTTCCACCACCTAGCATAGCATTTACTGCGACTCCTGCTAATATTATCCTTATTATACTCATACCTTTTTTCCAAGCAAGAGTAAAAACCAACAGCGTTGAAACAAGCCCACCAATAAATGCTATAAATGGGACTAGAACAGTTAGTGCTGGAAATAGAAGCATAATAGTTATAGCAGATAAACTCGCACCAGCTATCACCCCAATTAGTCCAGGTGAGGCTAGTGGATTTCGTAAAACTGCTTGCAGTAGTGCTCCTGAAGTTGCTAAGCTAGCACCCACTAATATAGCGAGTGCTGTTCTTGGCATTCTAATGTTCACAACAATTGTTCTAATAGTTGAATCTGATCCATCAATTAAAGCGTTAATTATTTCACCTGTTGAAAATCTTACACTACCGAACCTTAAAGAGATTACTGCCAATATAACTAACAAACTAATCTCTGCAATAAAAATTCCTATTCGTTTAGCCAACCTTTTTCTTACTGCAAACTGTGCATATTTTGCACTCTGTGACTGCATATTAATCCCCTTTATGGATAAAGTATTTCTGCTATTAATTCTAAGGATTCTATTGCTCTTAGTCCAGGATTTGCAAAAAATAACGCATTATCCATATCGTACACTCTTCCATTTTGCACTGCACTAATATCTTGCCATACGGAGTTAGTATTAAATTCATGTTCAAACATCTTTTTAGTATCTTCGGCTCTACCGTGTGCTATTCTTAGTATAATATCTGGATTGATTTTCACTACTTGCTCTTGACTAAAAGGCACATAATCTCCTAAATTATCTTCTAGTGGAAGTCCTTCTGTTACATTGATACCTCCAAGCATTTTTACCAAACTCCCAGCAAAAGTGGTCTCTCTTGCTAAAGTAAACGTACCTGCGCTACCATGCATAATCATAACTCTAGGTGCTTCTTTTCCACTTATTCTGTCCATTACAATTTTTTCTCGATCTTCAAACTTTGTAATTATTTCTTGTGCCTTTTCTTCTGCATTAAAGGCTTTCCCAAAATTTTTAATAAGTTTTTTTGTGGCTTCATATGACGAATTGTCAATTCCTATAAAAGCAATATCGTGCTCTTTAAAAGTTTCAGTATGCATAGCTAAGAATCTTGGAGACATGATAACTAAGTCTGCCCCTACAGCAAGTATTTGCTCTATATCTGGTCGCTTCGGATTTCCAACCTTGGGGATATCTACAAGATTGTCTGGCAACTCTCTTCTAGTTGATGTCATGGCTGCTAACTCGACTCCTAATTCATTTAAAATCAAGGCAAGACTATATGAAATAGGCACAATATTCTCTGGCATTTTCTCTAAAACTAACTCATTACCCTGAAAATCAACAAGTACAAATGCCTCATTTGCCGCAGTATCTTCTGTTTGTTTGTCAGCTTGATCAGCTTCTTCGTCAGTATTTTTTTCAGACGTTTCTGAAACCTCTCTTTCTTTCAAATCAACTTCTTGCGTTTCTAACTCTTGATCTCCGCAGCCAATTAACGCTACACTCGCTAGTATTATTACTAATATTAATGCAAAAAATCTTTTCATAAAAAA
>JAJOKQ010000044.1 GCA_021129785.1 Clostridiales bacterium
GTGATTGTAAAAAAAGATACAAAAATACTTGATTCAGTTATTCATGCGAATGCTCAGATTGGTCAAAATGTGAATATTCAAAAAAGCATAATTGGTGAAGAAACTATAATAGAAGATGGATGCAAAATAGGAGAAAGCGGTGAAGATAAGAAAGTCACAGTTATAACAGGCTCAGTTATGGTTCCTAGTGGTACAGTAATTGAGAGCGGCACCGTACTAAGTTTTGAGAATTGTCATGAGTTTAGTTGTATAGCGGTGGATAAATAACAAGAAGTGAGGTGAGATATTTGAAAGATGTTATGGCAATAATAAATGACACAGTGAATAAGCAAAGTTTGAAAGAGTTGACGCTTTATAGATCACTATCGGCGATGCCTATCGCTGGGAGATATAGAATAGTTGATTTTGCACTGTCAAATATGGCAAATTCTAAAATAAGAAATATAGGTATCTTAACTCAAAGTAAAAATAGATCCCTTATAGACCATGTAAGAGCAGGAGAAGAGTGGGATTTAATTAGTAAGAGAGCAGGATTATTTATTTTACCCCCTATGAGGATGTCAGATAGTTTTTTATCTAAAGAAGGAGATATAGCAACCTACTATGAACATTTGGATTATATTAAAAGGAGCAGGCAAAAACAAGTAATAATTTATGCAAATGACATTGTATGCAATATAAATCTTTCGGAATTTGTAGGCTTTCATAAAAAGAGTGGCGCAGACATTACCGTACTTTACACTCTGCGTGATAAAAAATATAAGGAAAAACATACACTAATTGAAACGGACGATAAAGAGCGAGTAATTGATATGGCAATTAACACAGAAACTACATTCAGTAATAAAGAAGCACTGGGAATCTATATAATGGATAAGAAAATACTTATTGAGATAATAGAAAATTGTCATGCTAGAGGATTAGGCAGCTTAGAAATGGATGGTTTCGTTAAGAACATTAATAAGTATAAAATAATGGGATTTAAATGGCTAGGACACTATATGAGAATAAATTCTATTAGAAATTTTTTTAATCATAATATGGACTTGCTTAAACCAGAAATATGGAAAGAATTATTCTTTAAAAGCGGGCTAATTTATACAAAAGTAAGAAATGAGCCACCAACTAAATATACTAAAAACTCAAAAGTTAGTAATTCTCTTATTGCTAATGGATGCGTTATTGAGGGAACAGTAGAGAATTCTGTATTGTTTAGGGGGGTGAAAATTTGCAAAGGTGCTACTGTTAGAAACAGCATCATCATGCAAATGGGAGTAATCGGAGAGAGAGCATCTTTAAGATATGCAATATTAGATAAGCAAGCTATAGTATTTGCAGGCAAACAGCTAAGAGGAGACAAGCACTATCCTGTTATTGTAGAGAAAAAAGCTAGAATATAAGGGGGGAATTATGAAAATTTTATTGGTTGCAGCGGAAGCATACCCATTTGCTAAAAGAGGTGGTTTAGGAGACGTCATTGGTTCGTTGCCATTGGCGTTAAAAGATAAAGGGATTGATGTACGGGTAGTTATTCCGAAATACTCGGATATCCCATCGAGCTATAGAAGTAAAATGGAAAAATTGAGAAATTTTAATGTGAAAATTGGATGGAGAAATCAATATTGTGGGATAGAAAAATTGCAACATAAAAAAGTTGATTTCTATTTTATTGACAATGAGTATTACTTTTACAGAAATAATCTTTATGGGTATTATGACGAAGCAGAGAGGTTTGCTTTCTTTAATAGGGCTGTTTTAGATATGCTGCCAATTATAGATTTTAAACCTGATGTTATCCATTGTCATGATTGGCACACTGGGATGATTAGTGTTTTGCTTGAGTCGCAGTATAGAGAAAAAGAGTTTTACAAGAATATAAAAACGCTGTATACAATACATAATTTAAAATATCAAGGGGTGTTCTCAAGAGAAATTTTAGGAGATCTTCTAGGTCTTGACGAAAGCCATTTTGTAGAGAAAAAACTAAAATTCTATGATGCTGTAAGCTTTATGAAGGGAGGAATAATTTACTCGGATGCAATTAATACTGTTAGCAAAACTTATGCAAGAGAGATTCAAACTCAATATTTTGGGGAGCAGCTTCATGGTCTTTTAAAAGAAAAAAGAAACGATTTGCATGGAATTTTAAATGGAATTGATGGAGATGAATATAACCCAAGAACAGACCCCTATATTATTAAATATAACGCAAGAATGATTAAGACGAAACTAATAAACAAGACTAAGTTACAAAAAAAATTTGCACTAGAAGTAAACCCAAGTGTACCATTAATTGCATTAGTATCTAGATTAGTTCCGCAAAAAGGAATTGATTTAATAATGGCTGTGTTAGATGATATAATGAATTTAGGAGTTCAATTTATTGTGCTAGGGACTGGAGAAATAAAGTACGAGAAATTCTTTAGGGCGGCAGAACTAAGGCACGAAGGGAGATTATCTAGTAATATTATGTTTAGTGATGAGCTAGCGCATAAAATATATGCATCTTCAGATTTGTTTTTAATGCCTTCGTTATTTGAACCGTGTGGCTTAGGACAAATGATAGCTTTGAGATATGGAAGTTTGCCAATTGTTAGAGAAACAGGCGGGTTAAAGGACACAGTCATGTCGTACAACGAATATACAGGAGAAGGGAATGGATTTACTTTTACTAAGTATAACGCACATGACATGTTATTTACTATTAGGAGAGCTGCAAGATTTTATGACAACAAAAAAATATGGAATAGGATTGTACAAAATGCAATGAGGTCTGATAATAATTGGGGTATTTCAGCAGAGAAATATATCAACTTATACAACAGTTTATTGTGAAGTAGTGTGAAAATACCACAGGATGAATGATCATCTGGTAGAGTTGAATTCAAATATAAGAAGAGGAGGTTTTTGTATGAGTAATTCAGTATTTAAAAAGAAGAGTAAAGAAGAGGTGAAAGATGCTATTGTACTAAAGCTTCAAAATATGTTTGGAAGAACATTGAAAATGGCATCAAAAGGGCAATTGTACAAGGCGATAGCCATGACACTAAGAGATGACATGATGAAAAAATGGGCGTATTCAAAGGAAATGGCAACAGAAGAAAATGGAAGAACTCTGTACTACTTATCTATGGAATTTCTTGTAGGTAGAATGCTAGGAAAAAATTTAATAAATCTATCTGAAGAAGAAGAGTTTTTTACAGCTTGTGATGAACTAGGAATAGATTTGAGAGAAATTAGAAACATTGAACCAAATGCAGGTCTAGGTAATGGTGGTTTAGGAAGACTTGCTGCGTGTTTTCTAGATTCTATATCTTCGTTAGGAATGCCTGGGCATGGTAATGGAATTAGGTATGAATATGGTTTGTTTGAACAAAAGATTATTGATGGATATCAAATTGAAATTCCAGATCCATGGCTAGAAGATGGGAATGTGTGGGAAGTAGCTAAGCATGAAGAACCAGAAATAATCTATTTTGGTGGGACGGTTGAGACACAAATGATTAATGGAGTAGCAAAATATATTCAGAGAAATTGCCAAACAGTAAAAGCAATTCCTTATGATATGGCGATTACAGGTTACAAAACTCCTGTAGTGAATACCTTAAGGCTGTGGGGAGCAAGAGCTGTTAAACCTATGGACATGGCTTTATTTGGACAAGGACAATATGTGGATGCGATTGCAGAAAAAGAATTGGCAGAATCTATTTCAAAGGTATTGTATCCGGAAGATAATCATGAAGAGGGGAAATCTTTAAGATTAAAGCAACAGTATTTCTTTGTATCAGCCAGTATTAAAAGTATTGTTAGAAAATACAAAAAAACTAATGCACAAATTGAAGACTTTGCCAAAAAATCAGTAATACATGTAAATGATACTCATCCTGCACTAGGGATTCCAGAACTTATGAGAATTCTAATAGATCAAGAGGGACTAAGTTGGGATATAGCATGGGAAATTACAAAGAACACATTTGCTTATACTAACCATACTGTTTTACAAGAAGCACTAGAGAAATGGCCTATTGATTTGCTACAAAAGCTACTTCCGAGAATTTACGATATCATTCATGAAATAAATGAAAGATTCTGCAAAACACTGTGGGATAAATATCCAGGAGAGTGGGACAAAATAGCTCATATGGCAATAATATCGCATGGCGAAGTGAAGATGGCAAATTTATGTATAGTAGGCGCGTTTTCAGTAAATGGTGTTGCAGCCTTGCATACGAATATACTAAAAAAAGATGTATTTAAAGATTTCTATGAAATGTACCCAGACAGATTTGTAAGTATTACTAACGGGGTCGATCATCGCAGATTTTTATATAAATCTAACAAGAGGCTTGCTAGATTATTGACAGATAATATTGGCGATGAATGGATTTCTGATGCTTCTAAACTTAAAAAGTTTGCGAAGTTTGCAAAAGATAGTAGTGTTCAAGAGGAGTTAAGAAAACTAAGAGAGCATAAAAAGGAGTCTTTGGCTAAGTATATTTTTGAGAAGAATGGCATAAAAGTAGATCCGAAATCTATTTATGACGTTCAAATCAAACGACTACACGAATATAAAAGACAGTTCATGAACGTGCTTCACATTATGTATTTGTATAACAAGATTAAAGGAGATCCAAACTTTAAAATGCATCCAAGAACATTTATTTTTGGTGGAAAGGCGGCACCAGGTTATCACAATGCCAAGATGATAATTAAACTAATTCACTCAGTCGGGGATAAAATCAATAATGATAAGACTATTGAAGATAAACTTAAAGTTGTATTCATAGAAAACTACAAAGTATCTTTAGCAGAAAAAATTATACCTGCTACTGATATAAGCGAGCAGATATCGACTGCAGGGAAAGAAGCTTCTGGAACTGGGAATATGAAGTTTATGATGAATGGTGCAATAACTATAGGGACTCTAGATGGTGCGAATGTAGAAATTAAAGAGGCTGTAGGTGATGATAATATTTTCATATTTGGATTAACTGCAGAAGAAACAGATGCATACTATAAAGGAGGGCATTATAAACCACTAGAAATTTACGAAAGACATAAAGAAATTAGAACTGTAGTAGAACAGCTTGTAAATGGTTTTTACGCTGAAGAAAATACAGAGCTTTTTAGAGAGCTACATGATGGTTTATTGTACGGGCATGGTGGAATGGCTGACCCATACTTTATTCTTAAGGATTTTGAATCTTATTACGTTACTCAAGCAAGAATTGGACAACTATATAATAAACCAAGTGCTTGGTGGGAAAAATCGATATACAACATAGCATACTCAGGCGGGTTTTCAAGTGATAGAACTATAAAGGACTATAGTGAAAAAATTTGGAAATTGAATAAACATGGATTTGCGAAATGAGTTAAGAATGAGACAGGG
>JAJOKQ010000116.1 GCA_021129785.1 Clostridiales bacterium
GAGCCTTCTGGTAACAGCTGGCCTAGATTGATGATTATCAAAAACAGAACTCGGCTTATAGATTTACTCATATTAAAAATATAAACTGACCATGAAGTTAGTTTTTTTATTTTGGTATGATACATTAAACTGATGAAAAGACAAAAGCGATATTTCACTTCTCATGTTCTCCTAAAAAACAGAAACAAAAGAAAAGTGAAACGTTTTTTTATTTCTGTTTGATTTTTTGAAAATTTTAATCAAAATAAAACTTAACCTAACAGTTGTATTAGGGTTAATGTAAATAGTTAGAGAGGCAGATGCATCATCTCTTTGAGTACGTGGAGTAAAAGGAACATCAAAAGGAATACCTATTTTAATAAGTAATGAAGTAACAAAATTGAGCTGAGCAATTTGAAGTGTATGCGATTTTAATAAATTTTTGAAAATGCTTGAAGATAAAAAAGTGATAATATCTTTATCAAAAGATTCCATTGTACTATTCCTCCAAGAAAGGTATAGTATAATATGTTTATTTGCTTGAAATTTGCACGAATTTTTATTTTATTAATAAGTATAAAATTTTAAATTAATATCTTAAATTTTACACAAAAAAGAACATGTTAAAATATGAAAAGTAAAATATTAAAACAATGCAAAATTTTTTTTTAAAAAAAAGAAGGATATTTAAAAAATTTATCGAATATTATCAAAAGCGGTATTATTTCAGATTGAGACAATAATTGAGTTAATAAAAATTGAGATTCTATCTGAAATAGTAATCGTACGAATTTGAAGCTTATATGTAAAATGGTTTTAAATTTGAGAAAACAATAAGGAGGATGTATATGTTAAAGAAAATAATTGTATTAATGTTAGCGCTTGCAATGGTACTTTCATTAGGTTTGGTTGGGTGTCAAAGAGACGAAGAACCAGTGGTAGTTGACGAACCTGAAGACAAGCAAGAAGATAAACCTGCAGAACCAGTAGCAGATAAGTATGGTGGGGTTGTAAGAGTTGCAACTTGGAGCTCGCCTCCAGGAGTATTCCATCCACATTTATACACAGATCATTACGATGCTCTAGCATTGTCACCAATGTTTGACGCAATGCTTAAAATGACTCCAGACTTAGAGTTTATACCAAGCATGGCAGAAAAATTCGAAGTTTCAGAGGATAGCAAAACACTTACTTTCTGGCTTAAAGAAGGTTTAACATGGCATGATGGTGAACCAGTAACAACTGCAGACGTTCAATATACTTTTGAAATGATAGCAGATCCTGGATACACTGGACCACGTTACGCTGATATTATGGCAATTGAAGGTGTTGTTGAGTTTAACGCCGGAGAAGCCGACCATATTTCAGGTATTAAAATTTATGATGACTTAAAAATCTCAATTACAACAAAAGAAATTTATGCACCAGCACTTGCAGATATTGGTGGAAGGGCCATAATTCCAAAGCATATTTGGAGTGGAATTCCAGTAGCAGAACATGCTGAGCAAACAGAAATGTTAAGAAACCCAATTGGTTCTGGACCGTTTAAAATGAAAGAATTTGTTCCAGATCAATTCGTTCACTTAGAAGCTTTTGAAGATTTCCACGAAGGAAGACCATATCTTGATGGATTTATTTTACAAGTAGCAAACCAAGATACTTCACAAGCACAATTAATAGCTGGAGAGCTTGATTTCATGGAAATCTCAAATATTGTTCAAGATGAAATTGATCTTCTAGAATCAGAAGGAATAGTAGTAGAAAAAGTGGTTAGTAGAGGATTCCAATACATGGGAGTTAATACTAGACTAGAAGTATTTGAAAACCCACTAGTTAGACATGCTTTTGCACATGCAATAAACAGACAAGGAATAGTTGACAGTTTATTAGAAGGTAACGGAGTTGTAGCAAATGTACCTTTAGCACCAATAAGCTGGGCAATGCCTGATGCTTCACAAATAAATCAATTCCCATATGATCCTGAAAAAGCAATTGCTTTACTTGAAGAAGCAGGTTGGGAATATAAAGACGGAACAATGTACAGAGATGGAGAGCCTGTTACTTTTACATTGCTTTATCCACCAGGAAATAAAGTAAGAGAAAAATCTGCTCCACTAATTCAACAAAACCTAGGTGATATTGGAATTGCAATAGAACTAGAAATTATGGAGTTTGGTACTTTAGTTGAACGCACATTCAATACTCATGACTTTGAATTATTCTTAATGGGTTGGGGATTAGGAGTAGATCCTGACTCTACAAGCATATGGCATTCAGATGCTGCTGGATTAGGAGGATGGAATGTAGTAGGATTTATCAATGACCTTAATGATGAACTACTTGAAAAAGGAACACAATTCTTAGCAATTGAAGATAGAAAACCAATCTATCATGAATGGGCAATTAACTGGAACAAATACATGCCTTCAATTCCTTTGTACAGTACTATTGAGGCAAGAGCTTATACTCCTAGATTAAGAGGACTTCAAGTTCATTCATTCGGTAATTACTACAATCTTCACGAATGGTATTTTGCTGAGTAATAAAGATTTAGTTGAATAAATGAGCTTAACTGATAGTGTTAACGCACTATCAGTTAAGCTTGTAATAATGTAAAAGGTGGTAAAAACACATGAGAAAATATATCATAAGACGACTTTTGTTAATTATACCTGTGCTTTTAGGTATTTCAATAATAATATTTTCACTTATTCATGCAATGCCAGGAGATCCATTTGCTCACCTAATAGACCCTAATATGACACCAGAAGATAAGGATAGAATGCTAGAAGCAGTAGGTTACTTTGACCCTCTTCCAGTACAATATTTAAGGTGGGTGGCAGGTGCTGTTCAAGGAGAGTTTGGGCATTCTATTAGATTTAAAGAGGATGTTTTAAAGGTAATGTGGCCTAGGATACAAAATACTTTTGTATTATCTTTATCTGCCATGATTTTTAGCACTTTGCTGGCTATTCCACTGGGAATAATTTCAGCAACAAAACAGTACTCGGTTTTCGATTATATTGCGACTGTAGCGGCTTTTATTGGCTTATCTATTCCAGTTTTCTTTTTTGGTTTAATGCTAATTAAGTTTGTAGCATTTGATTTAGGACTATTCCCAATAGCAGGGATGCAGACAGTTGCAAGTGGATACACTGGTTGGCAGTTGCTTGTAGATAAAGCTAGACATTTAGTTTTACCAACTCTTGTGCTAGGACTTGCAAGCACAGCATCTCTTATGAGATATACTAGGTCAAGTATGTTAGAATGTGTTAAGCAAGACTATATAAGAACTGCAAGAGCAAAAGGTTTATCGGAAAGAGTTGTAATATATAAGCATGCTTTAAGAAATGCTTTAATTCCTGTAATAACAATACTAAGCATGCAAATTCCTAGACTTATTTCGGGAGCATTATTGACCGAAACAATTTTTGTGTGGCCTGGGCTTGCTCGCTTATCTTTCCAAGCAGTAATGAACAGAGATTATCCTATGATTATGGGGACGGTAACAGTGATGTCAATTGTTGTAATGCTATCTAATTTATTTGCAGACTTGATGTATGCAGTATTAGATCCAAGAATTAGATACCAATAAGCTTGCATTGAGGGAGGCAAAATCATGATAAATAAAGATGAAAACAAATTAGTAAATAATAAGAACGTAGAAAATAAAACTATGCTAAAAGGTATTTCCCCTTGGAAAATTGCATTTAGTAGGCTTAAAAAGAATAAATTGGCTTTAACAGGATTAGTAGTGCTATCTATTCTAATATTTTTGGCAATTACTGCAGATTTTATAGCACCTCACGGAAGAGATCATATAGATCTGTTTAATGTTAATACTGCACCTTCATCTGAGTATTTATTAGGAACAGATGAGCTAGGAAGAGATGTATTAAGTAGACTTATTTTTGGTGGGCAAGTATCTCTTAGTGTAGGACTAATTGCAACTAGTATAGCTCTTGTGATTGGTGTAATGATGGGTGCTATTGCAGGATATACAGGGGGATTAGTCGACAATGCTATTATGAGAATTGTTGACATAGTCATGTGCTTTCCTTTTTTCGTAATTGCCATAGTAATTGCTTCCATACTTGGACCTAGTATATGGAATGTTATGTTTGTTATAGGAGCTCTCTCCTGGACAGGATTAGCCCGTATTGTAAGGGCAGAAATATTAACTTTGAAAGAGAAAGAGTTTATTGAAGCTGCAAAATCTTTAGGTTTAGAAGGGCATGAAATAATTACAAAACATTTACTGCCTAATATATTAGCACCAATTTTAGTTTTTGCAACCTTAGGAATTGCAGGAGCAATTTTAGTAGAAGCTGGATTAAGCTTTCTTGGTTTTGGAGTAAGACAACCACAACCAAGCTGGGGAAATATGATTTCAGCAGCGCAGAGCATGACGGTATTAAGACTTAGATGGTGGCAATGGATACCTCCAGGTTTGTTAATTTTTATCACGGTGCTTTCAATCAACTTTTTAGGCGATGGACTAAGAGATGCTCTAGATCCACGTTTGAAACAATAGGAGGACAAGTCTTATGGCAAAAACAGTACTTAAAATAGAAGGATTAGAAACGAGTTTTAATACTACTGCAGGTTTGGTTAAAGCAGTTGATGGGGTATCTTTTTCTGTAGACGAAGGGAAAGTACTTGGTATAGTTGGAGAATCGGGATGTGGTAAAAGCGTTACATCACTATCAGTTATGCGATTAGTTCCAAAGCCAAATGGTCATATTAAGGATGGGAAAATTTTATTCGAAGGAAAAGACATACTGCAGATTAAAGAGAGTGAAATGCGAAAAATTAGAGGAAATCATATAGCTATGATTTTTCAAGAGCCCATGACAGCACTTAATCCTGTTTTTACAATTGGAAACCAAATAGGTGAATCATTAGCACTTCACCAAGGCTTAACTGGCAAGAAAAATAAAGAGAGATGCATGGAACTACTAAAAACAGTTGAAATCCCAAGACCGGATAAAGTAGTTGATGAATACCCTCATCAACTAAGTGGAGGAATGAGGCAAAGAGTTATGATTGCAATGGCTCTTAGTTGTGATCCTAAAATACTTATTGCTGATGAGCCTACTACAGCACTTGACGTAACAATACAAGCACAGGTTCTTGAGTTGATGAAGGAACTAAATGCGAAATTAGGAACTGCTACTATGTTAATAACTCATGATTTAGGAGTTATAGCAGAGATGGCAGATGATGTTATAGTTATGTACGCGGGAAAAGTTGTTGAAGAAGCTCCTGTTATTAATATTTTCAAGACAACTAAGCATCCATATACTTTAGGGCTTT
>JAJOKQ010000146.1:0-5025 GCA_021129785.1 Clostridiales bacterium
AGTAGTAAACATAATGTTGTTATTGTTAATAAACTTAAATGAAACATTAGAATTTGATAAAGAAAGCCTCGTTATTATTTCACTAATCTTTGAAGTTTCTGCTCTTGCTGTTTTCATGAATTTTAGTCTAACAGGTGTATTAAAAAATAAGTCCTTAACAATTATAGTAGTTCCTTCTGGCGAACCTACTTCTTTTTTGTATAATGTTTTGCCTGCTGAAAGCTCTAGCGATATCCCATATTTTTGTTTAGAAGGTCTTGTTGTAATGTGCACATTTGAAACTGCAGCAATACTAGCTAGTGCTTCACCTCTAAATCCTAGTTGTGTAGAAATACTTAAGTCTTCAAGAGTTTCAATTTTAGAAGTAGCATGTCTTCTAAAAGCTAAATCTACTTCTTTATCGACAATACCTGATCCGTTATCAGTTACGCGTATGTATTTTCTTCCGCCATCTTTTATTTCTACAGTTATTATACTAGCCCCAGAATCAAGAGAATTTTCAACGAGTTCTTTTACAACAGAAAAAGGTCCATCTACAACTTCGCCTGCTGCTATTTTGTTTATGGTTAAATCGTTTAGAATTTTTATCATATAGTATCATTCCCTATTTTAAGTGTAAATTTTTCTTTCAATTTTGCCAAAATATTTAATGCATCAAACGGAGTAGTATTATTTATATCAATTTTGTTTAGTTCTTCTGTAAGACTCAGTAAATGAATTTCACTAAAGCTTAGTTGTTCGTTATTTTCTTTGACTGTTTCTTCAACGAAAACAACATCGTTTTTAATTTCACCGTTCTTCCTTCTAGCAATATCATTCTTTTCTAATCGTTTCAGTATTTTACTCGCCTTTTTAATAACTCCTTTAGGCAATCCAGCAAGTTTTGCTACTTGAATCCCATAGCTTTTATCTGCACTACCTTCTTCAATCTTTCTTAAAAAGATAATATTATCTCCTTCTTCTTTAACAGAAATACGATAATTTTTAACGCCTTTAACCCTCGTTTCAAGTTCAGTAATCTCATGATAGTGAGTAGAAAATAGAGTTCTAGAACTGTTCTTCTCACTTATATACTCAACCACTGCCCATGCAATGCTAAGACCGTCAAAAGTGCTTGTCCCTCTTCCTATTTCGTCTAAAATTAACAGGCTTTTATCTGTTGCAGAATTTAATATATTTGCCATCTCACTCATCTCTACCATAAAAGTACTCTGTCCCTGTGACAGATCGTCACTTGCACCTACTCTAGTAAAAATCCTATCTGTTACGCCGATTTCAGCACTATATGCTGGCACAAAAGAACCAATTTGTGCCATAAGAACAATTAAAGAAACTTGTCTCATGTAAGTTGATTTACCTGCCATGTTTGGTCCTGTAATTATTGAAATTTGAAATTTTTCATTATCAATTATAGTATCATTAGGAACAAAAATATCATTATCTAACATTCTTTCAACAACAGGATGTCTTCCCGACTCAATTTTAATTTCTGTTCCTTCTGTAATTATTGGCTTAATATATCTGTTATCTAGTGCAATTTGAGCAAAAGAAGCAAGCACATCAATTTTAGACACAGCCCTTGCAGTGGATTTCAGCCTATCAATTGTCGTTCCAATTTGACTTCTAATCTCTAAAAAAAGGTTATATTCAAGAGTTAAGAGTTTTTCCTTTGCTGAGAGTATTTTAGCTTCCATTTCTTTTAACTCTGGAGTAATATATCTTTCGCAATTTGCTAGAGTTTGTTTTCTTATATAATGATCTGGTACATTACTAAGATTTGATTTTGTGACTTCTATGTAATATCCAAATATTTTATTATAGCCTATTTTAAGATTTTTTATTGAACTGCTATCTCTTTCCTTACTCTCTAGTGAGGCAATCCACGCTTTTCCGTCTTTTGATATAGCGTTTAGTTCATCAACATCATCTGAGAAACCTGTTTTGATGATTCCACCTTCTTTTAATCCCACAGAAGGTTCATCAATAATTGCTTTTTCAATTAAGTCTGTAACATCTTCAAGAAGATCTAGTTCTTCATAAATTTCACCTAACATACCCTCTTTGTTTTCAAGTAAACTCTTTATCTTAGGGATATATTGCAAAGAATTTTTAAGTGAAATTAAATCTCTAGGATTAGCAGAACCAAACGAAATTTTAACAGCAAGCCTTTCGATGTCATAGATATTCTTTAAGACAGCTACAAGTTCATTCTTAAAATAAACATCATCAAAGAGTTCACTAACTGCATCTAATCTTAAATCTATTTGTTTTGGCACAATTAAAGGAGATTCAATCCATTTTCTAAGTAGTCTTCCACCCATTGATGTTTTAGTTTTATCTAATACAGATAGTAATGAACCTGCTTTGCTTTTTCCCCTTATTGTTTCAGTCAGTTCTAAATTTATTCGTGTGCTTAAATCAAGCGCCATAGTATCGCTTAATGAGTAAGAATTGACAGCACTAATATGTTCTAAATGACGTTTCTGTGTGCTTTTTAAGTAATCGATTATTGCTCCTGTCGCGTTAGTACTAAGTTTATTCTTAACTAAGCCTAAACCGTCTATAGATAAGACATTAAAATGCTCCTTAATTCTATTTATAGCATTAGATAATTCGAAGGTCCACGAATAATGCTGGTTTACAGAGAATTTATATATATTCTTTAGTTCGGCTAATATTCTCTCATACGCATCAAAATTTACATCAGGTATAATTACTTCCCGTGGCATAATTTTTGCAATTTCATTAATCAAATCCTTTTTAACACTATTTCCTGAAATCTCAGTTGTAAAAAGCTCTCCCGTAGAAATATCTACATATGAAATGCCACATTTTTCTTCTAAATATATAGACATTAAATAATTATTCTTTTTTTCATCTAATAGATTTGTGTCAATTACAGTTCCAGGTGTAATCACCCTAACAACATCTCTTTTTACTATACCCACTGCCTGCGATGCCTCTTCTACTTGGTCGCACATTGCCACCTTGTAGCCCTTTTTAATAAGCCTGTCTATGTATTTATCAACAGAATGATGAGGAACACCGCACATTGGAGCTTTTTCTGCTAGCCCGCAATCTCTTGCAGTTAAAGCAATTTCAAGCTCGCGAGATGCAAGCTTAGCATCATCAAAAAACAACTCATAAAAGTCGCCTAATCGAAAGAATAAGAAAGTGTCTGGATATTGATTTTTAATATCTACGTATTGTTGCATCATTGGTGTTAGTTTTTTCAATTTATCTCGTCCTATGTCTTAGCTGATATTCTTTATTGTGTGCATTTGAAAGTCAGCTTTATTTTATAATAATTATATCTTATCTAGCAAGATTTATAAAGAGGCAGGTTTAAATTTTCTATGCGAAACTAAACGAGCAAACCGAGAGCAAATCGGGACGGTTCTTGCTTTGTTTTTATTCTTTCAATTATAAATCGCTTTGCTCCACTGCTAGACTCGTCCACTTTAATTGAAAACTCTCTACACTTCTTCATACCTAAAGCAAGTAACTACATGGTCGTTTACCATACCAATTGCTTGCATAAAAGCGTAGCATATTGTTGGCCCAACAAAAGAAAAGCCTCTCTTCTTCATATCTTTACTCATTTTTTCTGACTCTTTAGTTTTAGAAGGTACATCTTTGATATTTTCCCATCTGTTTTTAATAGTCTTATAATTTACAAATTGCCACAAGTATTTATCAAAACTGCCAAATTCTTTTTGCACTTCTAAGAAAGCATGTGCATTTTTAACAACTGATTCAATTTTTCTTCTGTTTCGAATTATTCCGCTATTTTGCATTAGCTCTTCAATTTTTATATCATCATAATTCACAATTATTTTTGCATCGAAACCGTCGAAAGCCTCTCTGTAGTTTTCTTGTTTTTTAAGTATTGTAATCCAACTTAGTCCCGCCTGTGCACCATCTAAAATTAATTTTTCGAATAATTTCTTATCATCATGAACTGGCACACCCCATTCTTCGTCATGGTACTTAATGTATATACCCTCTTTTCCTACCCATCCGCATCTGTTATTCAAATTGCACCTCCGTTATTTATCAAAAATATATTATTGGTGTTAGGGGACTGTCTCCCTTGGATATAAATTGTCTAATTTTATAATAGGTTTTGCCATTCTCTTCTATTGTAGACAATTCTCCATGTCCTTACTAGCATTTCTTCATCTGAGCATGTATAAAAAATACTATAATTTTTAACATTCACTCGTCTTATTCCCACAGGAATTATACCAATTTCTTTTTTTATAACATTCTGTCTTTTAGGAAGTTCTGATAGACTTTCAATAGTTTGATAAAAAATGCTTAATAATCTTTTAGCTGCATCCTTATCATGTAACTCTGTTGAAATATATTTACTAATATTTCTTATGTCTTTATATGCATTATCTGACAATATTATCTTATAACTACTCATATTATAAGCTCTCGATTATCTTTTTAAAGGCATCTTCAAACTCTATTACTCTTCCTTCTTTAAAGTCGTTTTCAGCATCTAACAGTAGTTTTCTTAACTCAAATTTACCAGCCATTCTTTCATAAGTCTCTATACTCATAACAGCTAAATCGCCTTTACCATTTTTTGTGATATAAATTGGCTCTAAATACTCGTGGCAAAAATCGGATATTTCACTATATTTATTTCTCAAATCTGAACTTGGTCTAATTGTTGGCATATTTTGTACCTCCTTATAATATATACATATACAATTATGATAAATCTGATACTTTTGTTGCTGATGAAACTTATATCAAGGTTCGTGGTGTTAAAGGCTATGTCTGGTTTATCATGGATGCTTTCTCAAGGTCTATTCTTGGTTACCAAGTTTCAGATAATCGTTCTGTTGGTCCTTGTATTCTTGCTATGCGCATGGCTTTTAGGGGTATTAAGAAGCTCTCTGCTTCTTTCAAGTTCATTTCTGATGGCTATAGTGCTTATCCTCTAGCTTCTCAGCAGTTCGCTCTTAAAAAGGATACTCCTCTCTCTTTTGATATTACTCAAGTCATCGG
>JAJOKQ010000146.1:5035-5230 GCA_021129785.1 Clostridiales bacterium
AGTCGTTGAAATCTTTGATTTCAATTTACCCTTGATAGCATATAAAAGCAATGTTACAATGCTATGGCGACGGATCCTAACTCTTTCTGTTCTTGAGTTTTTCGCCGTCGGTAACTACGCCTCACATTGCTTTTTTATGCTGTCAGGGGCGACATCTACTACCAATAAAGTGCACATTCTCACTTTTCGAAGTTA
>JAJOKQ010000069.1 GCA_021129785.1 Clostridiales bacterium
ATGGAATTATTAACAGCAAATGATAAAGAGTCGGAGCAAGAAGAAAAAATAAAATATACAAACAAAGAAATAATATCAAAAATAGAAGAAATGAAAAAAAGAGTAGAAGAACTAACAGAAATGGGAGAGAAAATAGAAGAAAGCGGGGAAATATCACTTACAGACCCTGATTCAAGGCATATGAGTGTAAGTAATAATGGAACAGACATAGCACATAATGTGCAAATTTATGATAATTGAAATTCAGCAACTTATTGAAGCGAACAGAGCGGGTATTAGAAAATTGCCAGGTATAGTACTAAAAAAACGAGACTACAGGAGAAGTAATTTATACGCCTCCAAGTGGTGAAGAAGAGATATTTTCCCTTTTGTCTAATCTTGAAAAGTATATTAATAATAATTTTGACAATATTGATCTCCTTGTGAAACTAGCTGTAATTCATTATCAATTTGAAGCTATACATCCCTTCTACGACGGAAATGGAAGAACAGGAAGAAAATAAAAAGTGATAGCATAAAGTTTCTACAAAATATCCATTTTGTTGTAACCCTGAGCAAAACTGTAGTCGAATTTATCTATCCTCACATTTCATCCCTCCTTAGGATGACGAACACGTGTGGAGTATATATACATTAAAAATGAGGTAACAGATATGAAACTAAAATACATTATTGGGCGTTCTGGCTCTGGCAAAACACATCATATCATTTCGGAAATTAACGAAAGAATAAATTCGGCTGAGCAAAATCAGCTTATCTTAATTGTGCCTGAACAATTTACATTGCAAGCTGAAAGAGATTTAATTAAAAAAATGAAAAAAGAGGGTATTATTCAAGTTGAAGTTTTAAGTTTTACTAGACTGGCACATAAGGTATTTAATGAAGTTGGTGGATTATCTAAAACACATATTAACGATATTGGAAAACAGATGATTCTTAGAAAACTTTTAAACGAACTAAATGATGATTTAACAATATATAAAAAAGCATATAGACAAGAAGGCTTTATTTCAAAACTAAATGATTTAATTGTTGAATTTAAACAGCATGACGTTGATGTAATAGACTTATTAGACTTTGTAGAAAAAAGCAAAGATAGTAACATAGTTAACATGAAAATGAAAGACGTTACCCTTATTTTCCAGGCATTTAATAATTATTTAGAAAAGAGATACATAGACACAGAAGACCGTGTTAATTTGCTTATAGAAAAAATAAAAGAATCTAGTTTCCTTGAAGGATCAGAAATATGGATAGACTCATTTCATAAAATGACACCACAAACAATGAAGATTGTCGAAGAACTTACAAGTAAAGCCAAGGAAATGACAATAACTTTTACTATGGATGCTGAGGAAGACGAAAGAAGTAGCGACTTGTTTCAAACTGTCAAAAACACTTTTAATAATACAAGAAAAATGGCGAAAAGACAAAATATTTCCGAGGAAATACTAAAGTTCGACAATAGTAATATTAAATCGACTAAATCAGAAGAAATAGGACATATTGAGAGAGAATTGTATGCTTATCCATATAAAAAATTTGCGAGTCAAAATAAAGACATAAGAATTTTTGAAGCAGTAAATACATATAACGAAATTGAAAATGTAGCAATGAGAATTATTGATTTGGTAAGAAAGCATAATTATAGATGGAGAGATATCGCTGTAATAACTGGAGATAGCGAGCAGTATAATCCTCTATTGAAAAGATCTTTTGCAGAATATCAAATACCATATTTTATGGACGAAAAAAGAAAGATTACAGAGCATCCAATAATAGAATTAATCTTGGCGGCAATAGATATAATTAGTAAAAACTTCAGGTATGATGACGTATTTCGTTACTTGAAAACAGATTTATGTAATATTAAAAAGAGTGAACATGAAAAACTAGAAAACTATGTATTAAGGTATGGTATTCGAGGTGCCAAGTGGCAAAGAGAAAACTTTGGTATAGAGTTTAAAAGTGACGAAAAAATTAGAGACGCAATTATCGAAATAGAAGAACTCAGAAAAAAAGTAATAACACCACTAGCAAAATTGAAAAACAACACAAAAGGTAAAATGAAAGTTTCAGAAATCACTAATGCGTTACTCAAATTATTAATAGATTTAGAAATTGAAAAGAAGTTAACAGGCTGGATAGAAGAATTAAAAGAGAAAAAGAGATATGACTATGTAAATGAAAATACGCAAATCTGGAACACTGTTTCAACTATACTAGAACAAATGGTAGAAATTTTAGGCGACAATATTGTAACTATAAAAGAATATGGTGAAGTACTTAAAGCAGGATTTATAGCTAGTGAAATAGGAGTAATTCCAGGCACAATAGATCAGGTGCTAGTTGGAAATATTGACAGGTCAAGAAGCCATGATTTAAGAGCATTATTTGTAATTGGGGTTAATGACGGAATACTTCCATCTATAAATGAGAGAGACGGGATTTTACAAGAACACGAAAGATTGCTACTTAAAGAAGATGGGTTAAATCTTGGTTTAGACTCTAGTAGCAAAATATATGAAGAAAAGCTAGGCATATATTTAGCATTTACTAAGCCAAATGAAAAACTGTTCCTAAGTTACGCTCTTGCAGATTTAGAAGGAAAAGCGTTAAGACAATCTTTAATAATTGATAAAGTTAAAAAGATTTTTGGAGGTATCATGGTTGAAAGCGATGTTTCAATCAATTTAAGTAATAGTTTAAACACAATTACAACTCCAAATAGCAGTTTTAAATATATGATAGAAAAGCTTCGAAAGTCACTAGATGGAGATGGGTCTTTTGATGAAACATGGAAGAATGTATTTGCATGGTATAGCACGAGCAGAGAGTGGGATAGCAAGTTAAAAATGGCTTTAGACGGTCTTTTCCATGATAATCAACCAATAAACATTTCTAATGAAAAGAATAAAAAACTGTACGGAGATCAAATCAAAACGAGTATTTCAAGATTAGAAAAGTTTGCCAATTGCCCATTTTCACATTATATTGCTTATGGATTGCGCCCAGCTGAGAGAAAAAAATACGAGTTTACTCATATGGATGCAGGTAATTTTTTTCACAGAGCAATAGACGATTTTGGAAAAACAGTAAGAGACAAAGAACTAATATGGAAAGAACTAAGTAATAATGAAATAGAGGAAATATCAAATCAAGTACTAGATACAATTAGAGAGGAATTTGGAAGAGGTATTTTGAGTAGCACATATAGGTATAAGTATCAGTTTGAATTAATTAAAAGAGTATGTAAAAAAGCGATTGAAGTTTTAACTACTCATTTGAAAAAAGGAGATTTTGAACCACTAGGTTACGAAATTTGTTTTGGTGAGGGGAAAGAGTATCCGCCAATTGTAGTTGAATTGACAGATGGTGAAAAAATATATATAGAAGGAAAAATTGATCGTGTAGATTGCATGCAAGACGAAGATAAAAATGTTTATGTCAAAATAATTGACTATAAATCAGGCAGTAAGAATATAGATTTTAATGAGATTTTACATGGATTACAAATGCAACTACTAATGTATGTAAGTGCAATAATATCGGGACTAAAAGCAGAAGATGCCAATGCCTTACCTGCAGGGATTTTCTACTTTAAAATTGACAAGCCACTAATTACCACATCTGAAAGGACAAAAGAGAAAATAGAAAAAGAAATAAATAAAAGTCTTAAGATGAAAGGATTAGCATTAAATGATGTTAAAATCCTTAGAAATATGGATAAAGATATGGGGATATATTCAGAAGTAATACCAGCAGGAATTAAAAAAGATAACACAACAACTGCTCCATCATCTGTAGTAGATGAAGTGGATTTTGCGAATTTAATTGAATACACCAATAAGAAAGCAAAAGAATTATGTGAAAGCATGTTAAATGGTGAAATAAAAGTGCAACCATCTAAAACTAAAAACACTAATGCTTGTGCTCATTGCGATTTTTCTGCAATCTGTCAGTTTGACACTTTAATTGAGAACAATAAATACAAGAATATTGGTGGAAAGAGTAAAAATGTAATTATTGAAGAAATCAAAAATAACTTAGACAAGAATATACCAGAGGTGAAGGACAATGACTGATTGGACGAAAGAGCAAAACGAAGCAATAGTTTCACGTGGCAGCAATCTTTTAATATCTGCAGCAGCAGGCTCAGGTAAGACTGCAGTGTTGGTTGAAAGAATAGTGCGTTTAGTTGTTGACGATAAAATTGATATTGATAAGTTATTGATTGTAACATTTACAAAAGCAGCAGCAGGAGAAATGAGAGAAAGAATTGCATTAAAAATTGCCGAAGAGCTAGAAGTTAATGGCTCAGACAAAGAGCATATTAGAAAACAATTAACCTTACTAAACAGAGCAAATATTAGCACATTACACGCATTTTGTATGAATGTTGTAAAAAGCCACTTTCACTTCATTGGAATTGACCCATCGTTTAGAATGGCAGACACTACAGAGAGCATGTTAATGAAAATAGAAGCATTAGATGAAGTTTTTGAAGAGTTTTATGAAGAAGGAGATAGATGTTTTCTGCAATTAGTCGACAGTTATGGTGGGAGTATAGACGACAATAAACTACAAGAAATGGTTATGAAGGTGTATAATTTTAGCATGAGCCAACCAGAGCCAATTAAATGGGTAAGTGAGAAAATAAAGATGTTTGATATAGATAAAAATGATTTAAGTGAAAATATATGGATTGAAACAATAGTAAAAAGCAGTAAAATCAACTTAATTGGAGCCTTAGCACAACTTGAAGAAGCAAAACAAATTGCAAACAGTCCAAATGGACCAGACCCTTATTTGCTAGCGATTGAAGATGATATAGAAATTACCAAATTGCTTTTATGTAAACTAGAGAGCGGATTTGAGATTTTTGTAGATACATTAAGAGATGTAAAACAAAAAAGACTGTCTTCTGCAAGCAAAGATTATGATGAAGTTTTAAAAGAAAATGTTAAGGAACTAAGAAATAAAGCAAAAGATATAATAAAGGAATTAAAAGAGGGATTAACTGCAAATACAATTTCAGATTATGTAAACGACTTTAAATATATTTTGCCTATCATGAATTCACTACTTCAAGTAATACAAGCATTTGACGAGAGATTTAAGCAGAAAAAATCAGAAAATGGGATTCTAGACTTTAACGACTTAGAGCACTATACTC
>JAJOKQ010000106.1 GCA_021129785.1 Clostridiales bacterium
TTCCCACTTGAAGAAGTGGGAGTCTTGACTCTAAAACATAATAGATAGATAAAATATTAATATATTAGTATATTAATCCTATTAAAAATTCTACTTTTTTCTCAAACAAGCTTGATCTATCATCTCTTCAGCGTGTTTCAAAGTTATTTCGGTCAATTTTCCACCTAATAATCTTCCAATTTCATGCACAATCTTATTTTTGCTTAATCTGTTAATCTTTGTTTTCGTAGCAGTTTCATTTTCAATTTTTTCAATCAAAAAATGAGAATCTGCTAAACATGCAATTTGAGGTAAGTGCGTAATACATATAACTTGGTGATTTCTAGAAATTTGATACAATTTTTCCCCAACAATTTGTGCTGTTCTTCCACTTACTCCCGTGTCAATTTCATCAAAAATTAAACACGGAATTTTGTCTGTATCCGCTAGAATTGTTTTAAGTGCAAGCATTATTCTAGACATTTCACCACCTGAAGCTACTTTAGATAGTGGTTTTAGTGGCTCTCCTACATTAGTTGAAATTAAAAATGTGACACTATCTATGCCCTTTGATGTTAGTTTATATTTTGAATTTTCCGTTTGTAATTGTTTTATCGCAATACTAAAAGATACTTTTTTCATGTTAAGCTCTTTCAAAATTTTCATTAATGACTTATCTAAGGTAATTGCAACAAGTTTTCTAGTTTCACTTAGTGCAATAGATAGTTTTTCTAATTCTATTTCACTGTTTTCTACTTCCCCCTTAATTTCGTCAATTTTAGCTTTGCTATTTATTAGATCCTCTAACTCACTAACTATTTTTTCTCTATAGACTAGAATCTCTTCTACCGATATTCCGTATTTTCGTTTTAATCTATTTATAACATCTAATCTCTCTTCAATTTCATCTAGTATGTTTGGATCGAATTCAACTTGTTCCTTATACTCTCTTATTTCCCATGCTAAATCTTGTAACTTATATTGAACTTCTTCAAAAGAATCATAAAATTTTTTAAGTTCAGGATCAAATGTCTTTACATCTCCTAAATTATGGGTTATAAATGTCAAATCATCCAATATTGATGAATTCAGATCGCTATCAGCTAGTTTTTCGTATGAATTAGCTAAAGCACTATAAATTTTTTCGGCATTAAGCACTAGTTTTTTTTGTTTATTTAAATCTTCTTCTTCTTGAATGGTTAAATTAGATTCATCAATTTCCTGTGCTTGAAATTTTAGCATATCAATCTTTCTCATGCGTTCTTTTTCATCAACAGATATTTCATTCAATTGTTTTTTTAATAATTCAAGTGTTGCATATTTACTAGCGACTTTAATAGCTTGTTTTTGAATTGCTTTCCCTCCAAAACTGTCTAGTATATCAATGTGCGAGTTTTGATTTAGAAGTGATTGATGATTATGCTGACCATGAATATCGATCAATTTCTCGCTTACGCTCTTTAATGCTCCTCTTGTTACAATAATTCCATTTATTCTACATACACTTCTGCCATTTGAGTATATTTCTCTCATCAAAATAATGATTTCTTCTTCATTTTTTTCTATGCCCAACTCATCAATTCTCTCAAAAATCACACTATTTTTAGAAGCCTTAAAAACTGCTTGCACAGTGCATTTATTGCAGCCCGATCTTACAAACTCCCTGTCAGCTCTTTCACCAATTGCCATATTTACAGCGTCAATAATTATTGATTTTCCAGCGCCTGTTTCACCTGATAATATGTTCAATCCTTCAGTAAATTGCATACTCAATTCATCAATTAAAGCAAAGTTTTTCACTTTTAATTCTAGTAGCACAGAATTCCCCCTTTTTGACAAAATAAATTATTGTAAAACTAAAAAACAGCATTAGAACGAATCAGATTCATGAGACTTTGAAACAATTTTTTTTACAAACTCTTTGTCAAACAGTTCCTTGTTTTGCTTAGAATTTTTTAAATATAATAAATACTCTATATTTCCTTTAGGACCTTTTAGTGGAGAGTAAGTTAAATCGAGAATTTCCATACCGTTTTCCTCAGCAAAATCAATAATTCTAATTATAACTTCTTCATGAGTCTTGGGATCTTTAACAACACCCTTTTTTCCAACTTTGCCTTTTCCAGCTTCAAATTGTGGCTTAATTAATGCTACAATCTCTGCATTTTCAAGCAAGAGGTTCTTCAAAACTGGTAGAACAAGCCTAAGTGAAATAAACGAAACATCAATTGAAGCAAAATCTGCTATTTCTCCAATTTGACAGCTGGTAACATATCTAATATTAGTTTTTTCCATACTTATTACCCTATCATCTTGCCTTAATTTCCATGATAATTGCCCATACCCCACATCAATAGAGAATACTTTTTGTGCATTATTTTGTAGCATACAATCCGTAAATCCACCTGTGGATGAGCCAATATCTAAGCATACTTTATGATTTAATTCAATATTAAAACTCCCAATTGCTTTTGCTAGCTTTGAACCTCCTCGACTTACATATGTGTTTTGACTTGATTTCACATTAATTATTGCTTCTGATTTTACTTGAGTACCTGGTTTGTCGACAATTTGATTGTCCACAAAAACGAGTCCTGCCATTATTGCTCTTTTTGCTCTTTCTCTACTTTCAAAATACTCTCTTTGAACAAGTAATTGATCTATTCTAATATTTTGCGCCATATTTTCTCCTAACTACTTAACAATAGATATTTTTCCGTAATCCGTACTTCTAACATCGTTTAAAATTGTATCCCTTATTTTACTGCTGGATAAATTATAAAAATCAAACAAACTATCTACACTACCATGCTCAATAAACTTATCAGGCAAAGCTAATATTTTAACTGTCTTTCTAACATCAGCGTCATTTAACAAAGACAAAACTTGAATTCCAAAACCACCTATCTTAACATTATCCTCTATTGTATAGATACGTTCGCATTTTTTCGCATATTTCGAAATCAGCTTTTTATCAAGTGGTTTTATAAATCTTGCATTAATTAGTGTAGCATTAATCCCTTTTTCTTTTAATTCTTTACATGCAATTAGTGCATTATTAGTCATATTCCCAACAGCAAAAATAACTGCATCAGTTCCACTTTCATACACAACTTCGCCTTCACCTTGCACTATCTCAGCACAAATAGAATCCCTTTTTATCTCAGCATTTCCTCTTGGATATCTAATTACAGTAGGTGTTCCTTGTTTTAGAGAATAATGAATCATTTTATTTAGTTCTATCCCATCTCTAGGTGACATAATAGTTAGATTGGGGATGCTCGACAAATATGAGATGTCAAATACACCATGATGCGTTTCGCCATCAGCACCAACTAGCCCTGCTCTGTCAACCAAAAATAAAACAGAAAGATTTTGCAAACACACGTCGTGTAGAATTTGATCGTAACCTCTTTGCAAAAAAGTTGAATATACAGGGAAAACAGCTTTACATCCAGCAGCAGCAAGTCCTGCCGCAAACGTAGTAGCATGCTGTTCTGCAATTCCTACGTCAAATAAACGCTTAGGGAAAAGTTTTTGAAAATCGTTTAACCCTGTACCAGAGGGCATTGCCGCAGTAATTACAACTACCTTTTCATCTTCTCTAGCACAATTAACTAATGTGTCGCCTGCAATTTTTGAAAATGTTGCTTTAGAAGATGTTGATACAGGTTTTCCAGATTCAACTTCAAATGGACTGATTCCATGAAATATATGAGGATATTTTTCGGCAAAACTATATCCTTTACCTTTTTTTGTGATTGTATGAAGTAGTACAGGTCCTTTTATTGTCTTGCATTGCTTTAACGCTTGACAGACTGCACCATAGTCGTGTCCATCCACAGGTCCAATATATGTAAAACCAAACTCCTCAAATAGAATCCCTGGAACTAGAAAATACTTAATACAATCTTTTATTTTTTCAGCTGTCTTAGCTGTAAATTCGCCAATAACGGGTATCTTCTTTAGAAGACTATCTATATTTTTTTTGAATCTATTATATAATGGAGCACTCCTTAGCCTATTTAAGTACTTTGACAGTCCTCCAACATTTTGCGATATTGACATTGCGTTATCATTTAATATTACAAGCAAGTCATTTTTACTGTGCCCTGCATGATTTAGAGCTTCAAATGCCATACCACCTGTTAACGCACCGTCGCCTATTATAGCAATTACAGAATATTTATCTTTATTTAAATCTCTTGCTGTTGCCATTCCCATGGCAGCAGATATTGAAGTACTACTATGTCCAGTGTCAAAGTGGTCGTGCTCGCTCTCGCTGCGTTTAGGAAACCCACTTAATCCTTTGTATTGTCTAAGTGTATTGAACTTTTCTTTTCTACCAGTAACAATTTTATGAATATAGCTTTGATGCCCTACATCCCAAATAATTCTATCTATAGTACTGTCAAATTCTGAGTGAATAGCTAAAGTAAGCTCAACTACGCCTAAATTTGAAGCAAGATGTCCCCCTGTTTTTGATACAGAACTAATTAAAAATTCTCTTATTTCTTCTGAAAGCTTCACAATTTCATACTCGTTCAGTTTTTTAATATCTTCTGGCGAATTAATTTTTGATAAATAGCTTTCCATTCCCTCATCTCTCTTTCTTTTTTTTACAATTACTCTTTTTCTTCTTATCACCATTAGGGATTAGATCGATTTTCACATGTCGAGAAATAGCATCCAAGCATTTTGCTACCTTAAATACAATAAATTGCGAACTATTAAAAGCAATCCTTTTACCTAATGCCTTCCCTCCAACTGTCAAGGCAGCAGTAAAGGCAGTTAGAACTATTGTTAAGATAGCTCTGTTTACATTTGTAACTACATTTCCTAGTTGCATTACAATGCTCGCTACGGCGACTCCACTAACAATTCCACAAATATCACCAATTACATCATTACAAAAACTTGCCAAAACATCGGCATTTTTTGTAAGTTTAATTGCATATCTAGCCCCTGGTATTTTATTAGATGCCATTGCATGAAAAGGTTGTTCTGAAGCTACGGTGATTGCTATACCAATCATGTCGCTAAATATGCCTATAGATATGATAAATAGTAATATTGCAAAAGCAGAAAGCACAAATGCATTTAAAATTACCGCTTCGGCAAAAAAACTAATTGCAATAGATAAAAAAAACGTCCAAAAAGTTATTGATATTACCCATTTCAAATTATATT
>JAJOKQ010000151.1:0-3683 GCA_021129785.1 Clostridiales bacterium
AGAAGAAAACAGAAAAAGCGGGAAAGAAACATATGAACACAGAAGAAGTGGATATTGAATCTTTTTATGAAACCACTGTAGATATTTTGAAAAAGAAAAAAATTATTTTTGCTTTAATTCAATTGCTTATATTAATTGCAGTCTTGCTTATTGCAATGGAAACAGATATTTATTTCAACGAAATAGGTAAAATTGATTTTACTTCTGTTGCAGCGACTTTCTTGTTAGTAGGAGCAGTAAGCGTGCTAGCATACAGGAAGATATTTACTACTGGGGAAGTGGTAAGTGGCGAAACGGTAGCAAGCAAAAAAGTAAACGCCAAAGAGCTTAAGCAAAAATCAAAACCCAAGAATCAAAAAAAGCAAGAGTTTACAAAACACAAAGAGGTGAGATTTGAAGAACCGAGAAAGGAGCGTGTGAGGCAAGAAGTAGATGCAAGTGCTTTTGCAACAGTACTCTTAGATGTCGAGCCTGAACAAATTGCAACTTTAACATATTTAAGAGTAGGAAGTAAGGAAACAATTATAATTGACAAAAACCCTTTTGTGTTAGGGAAAATGCAAGATCGAGTAGATTATGCAGTAGCGAACAATGCAGTTAGTAGAATTCATGCAGAAATTTATTTTGAAGATGGAAATTATTACATTGAAGATTTAAACTCAAAAAATGGCACAAGGCATAATGGCAGAAAAATTGACAGCAATAAGAAATACCGAATGAGTGATGGAGATGTAATTAAAATTGCATCTGAAGAGTTTAGATTTAGTTTTTAAAAAATGTAAAGGGAGAGATGTTTATGCAAAAAATCAAAAGAATTTTACGAGGTGAAGAAGGGTTAGGAACGGTAGAAATGGTTTTATTAATTGCTGTATTAATTGGAATAGCAATAATGTTTAGAGGGGTAATACTTGACTTTATAAGTACTATTTTAGAAAATATTACAGATGCGCTAGATGGTGCTTCAGATGTACCAGGGCAATAGCAAAAGAAGGTTCGACCTTCTTCTTGAAGCGATTTCATATATGTTTACGGAGCGATTAGAAAATACAATGGAGAAAACAAGAAAAAATTGGCGGGGTCTTATATGCTCAAAACAACAAAAAGTAATAAGGGAAGCTTAACAGTCGAGCTTTCCTTATTACTACCAATTATTTTAGTAGCAATTGCATTAATAATATTTTTATCATTCATAATGTATCAACATGTATACTTAACAGCAGTCGTAAATTCTGCTGTTAACAGAGCTGCAGTGATTTGGGATAATCCTAAAATTGACTTTGTAACAGGCATTGTTACAGAAGATAGATTAAAGACAAACTTGTATTTGCGAGAAAATTTAGATATAAAAGAGAATCTAATTAGAGATTACATAGAGTCGAGGTTAGAAAAATTCAACATATTAAATACGGTAAGTAGTGATATAGAAATAAAATTTATGAACTATTTTATATACCAGAAAATTCAAATTACAGTTCATCAAAGTTATGCCTCTCCGACAGGAGCTTTTAACAGATTTTTTGGAGCAGGTGAAACTTTTGACATAAGTATACAGGCACATGCTTTAGCAATGGAACCAGAACAATTTATTAGAAATATAGACTTTTTAAGAGATAAAGTAGACGTAGCTGCGATTAGAGAAAAAATTGATAACTATTTGAATAAGCAGAGCGGTTCTTCAAGGAAGTAAACCAAAGCATGTAGTGTAAAAATTTTGCGTAAAAGTCACTCATTGTTACCCTGAGCGAGCTTGCGAGTCGAACGAGCCTCGTATGAGACTTTTGACATTACTGTAGAGTAAAATGCAGATAATTAATGAAAAAAGCATTTGAAAGTTGGGAAGTATAATGAAAACACAAAAAGGGGCACTAACGGTATTTTTAAGTATAATACTAACAGTCACAATATTTCTTTCAGGCACGATCGTTGAAGGAAGTAGAATTAGAATCGCTCACACCCAGATAAAAAGAGCATTAGAAAACGCAACTAATTCTTTGTTAGCAGGGTATAATACAAGACTAAAAGATGAATACGGACTTTTTGCGCTTGCAAGTGAAGACTCACTTGTAGCAACAGAGCAAGTGAGTTTCTTTACTAACTTATCCTTAAACCCTGAGGAGAATTTGTCATCAACCGACTTATTCCTATCATACTTACAAAACAACCAAAAACATTTTTGGAATCTTCAGGACTATAATATAGACTCAATTGAAACTAATTTAGAGCATAGTTTAAATTGCAATGCAGTTTTAGAAAATCAGATATTGGAATTTATGAAGTATAGAGCACCAGTTGCACTTTACGAGAGATTTTCGATGCAGGATCTACAAAATGAGTTTCAAACTATTTCCTCGATGAACAATATTATGGCAGAAAAATTAAAAATTGATAGAGAATTTGCTAAGATAGGGGGACAATTATTTGAATTAGACAAGCAAATATCGAGAGCAAATCAGTTCATTATAAGTAAAATAGAAACTGACACCAGTAGTATAATTGCGCAAGCGAGAGGGTATAAATCCTCGCTAGACGACAGAGATAATATAGAGGAAAGAATAGAGAGTGTTAGAGACAGGCTAAAAAATTTGTGCGGTGGCGAAGAAGATGAAGGAGCAAGAGATAGGTTAAACGAACAATTAGACGATTTGAGAGACAACTTAGACGATGTTAAAGATGAGCTTAGAACTTATAGAAATAAGGTGAAAGATAAAATTGAAGAGATTGAAAAGAAATTAGATAAATATAGAGGAATAAATAATAGATTAATTAGCATGTTAAATAAATATGATAGCTCTATTGTTCAGATAGAGAAAGATGTAGATGTATTTGAAGAAAGTATTAACTCTTTTGAATCAGAAGGGAGTGAAAGTACAGAGTTCGTTAAAATGGCTAGGCTTGATATTGAAAGGTACAGAAACTCCGTGGATAGTCAACAAATAGAAGCGAGGCGGACTCAAGCAAGTTCAAACAAAGATGCTACTGATGAAAGTTTAAATCGTTTAGGCGAGCTGGAGAGCGGATTTAGGGCATTAAGAAACGCGAATCAGAATGATAGATCCAATATAATGAACAAAATAATAGTAAACAGAGAAAATCTAATGAATAATGTGAATATTTACGAAAAAATTGGTGAGATGGAAGTAGTAGCTCTAGAAAGAGGATCAGGTGAACTGGACGATACGGACGATAGAAAAGGAATAATACGCGACATAGAAAGTGGAATGAATGAAATTTTAGGGGGTCTGCAAGTAATAGAGATTCCAAAAGGAGTAAACAGAATACTGGAAGCTTTTGATCAAAGTCATGAGAGCTTTGATCCAGAAACACTTGACTTTTGTGAAGAATCTAGCAAAGGAATAACTGAAAAAATGCAGTCTTTTGGTAAAAGCCTTGTTGATATAACTATTGGAGCAAGAGATAAAGTCTACATTATAGAATATATAATGGGCACATTTAAGAGCGCAATTACAGCAGTTGACGTTAACCCAGATCCACAAGCAGAAGATTTTGCATTTAACAACAGTTTAAGAGGAATCCCTAAAACTAATCGGAATTCATTTTTTGATTATGAAATAGAATACATTATCTATGGAAGTAAAAACCAAAAAAATAATGCTACTTACGCAATAACAGCTATATTAGGATTGCGATTTGTTGCTAACATGGTCTACGTATATACAAATCCA
>JAJOKQ010000151.1:3783-5122 GCA_021129785.1 Clostridiales bacterium
ATTACAAATATAGAAGCATCTATAAAGAATATATTTTTAAACCTAGTTCATATAGATGAGTTTGAAGATAGAAAAATAGGAAGATATAATTTAGACATTACTACTATGGACGGTTATTAAACGTAGAGGAGCAACTTGTTATATAGTATATTGATATAATTTTAGCAAATATGAAGAAGAAAACAGGTGATTGAATGCAAAACATCATTGTTCTAGGAATGCTTACACTAGCAACTTGGATAGACATTAAAAAGAAAATAATACCAAATAAACTAATAATAGCTGGATTGATGGTTTGGGGAATGCTTCTTGTAGTCGGTTACGTAGAGATTACAAAAGCGAAAGCAATTGAGGTAGCTGTAATAAGCATGATAGTTATTGCAACATACTATTTATCTAAAGAGAGCATTGGATTTGGCGACATTAAACTCTTAGTATTACTAGCATTATACCTAAGTCTGAGTGAGTTAATAGGTGTTGCATTAGTTGCTACCATCAGCTGTGGTATTTTTAGTGGAATCTTATTGCTTCTTAAAAAAGCTGACAAGAAAACAGCCATTCCATTCGCCCCATTTCTCTTATTAGGAAGTATTGTGGTATTACTATTATAGAGAGGTTGTTGTATTAAAATGGTCTTTAAAAAACTGACAGATAAAAAAGGAGCTTTAACAGTTGAAGCAGCATTAGTATTTCCATTATTTCTATGTGTGATCTTAAGTATTATTCTCTTTATGCAAACATATAGAACGCACGAAATTATTCAGCACGCATTAGATGAAACATCAGAAACACTTGCAGAAACTGCATATCTATGGAGTGGAGAAGAAGTGCAAGCGATGAGTCAAAAAGTTTCGGATTTTATGCAGATAACTGATAATACAGCAACAAGTGAGATTGCGAACTTTTTGAAAGAAATTGCCGCAAATCAGGTTGGGACCATAGTATCAAAAAAACTTATGGACCCACATATAGCTGGAGGTGATGATTTAGATGGAAGATTGAGAAAGCTTGGTATTGTTAATGGATTAAACGGGCTAAACTTTAGAAAATCTACTTTTTTAGGACAAAATGAAGAAATTGATATTGTAGTTTCATATAGGATAAAAATCCCACTACCAATCCAATTATTAGGCGAGATACCTATAGTACAGAGATCTATATCGAGAGCTTGGCTAAATGGTGGTGTGATAGATGTAGTAGCTAACGTTAGTGACGAGGGAAGTGCGCAAGAAAATGAGATTTTAGCTTCTGCAGTTGCAGATGAAGTCATTAACGCAGGAACGAGCGTTTGGGATTTGGGCTCATTTGCACGAGGAAAAGAAATAGAAAGGCTTTTAGG
>JAJOKQ010000125.1 GCA_021129785.1 Clostridiales bacterium
TTTTTCATCATATTAATATGCTATTTTGTCCATGCATTTCCAAGCCAAAAGCCAACAGTGCTTCACCTAATTACCTTAATATATATTGTTGCTAACGGAGGTACTGCAATCAAAATAGAATATGGCTTGTTATTCCATTTGATTTCGCTTGCATAAATAGTTCCTTCATTACACACACCCGACCCTCCAAATTTTTTGCTGTCACTATTAAATACTTCTTCATATCCGTCAAGTTTTGGAACACCTATCCTGTACTCGTATCGTACTTCAGGTGTAAAATTCACAATCGCAATTGTAAAGTCTGTTGCTCTTTTGTTATATCTTATAAAGGATATTATGCTGTCTGTATAATTATTTGGATCAATCCAGTCAAATCCTGATTCTTTACAGTCTCTTTCCCAAAAACAAGCTTCCCGTCTATAAAACAAGTTTAATTCTCTTACATAAGAATGCAGTTTTCTATGCTCTTCAAATTCAAACAATAACCAGTCTAGTTGCTCATAATATTTCCATTCAATAAATTGCCCAAATTCACCTCCCATAAACAACAACTTTTTACCTGGCTGTGCCATCATATAAGCATAAAAAGCTCTTAAATTTGCAAATTTTCTCCAATAGTCACCTGGCATTTTGCTTATTAGCGATTTTTTCCCATGTACTACTTCATCATGAGACATAGGTAGAACATAGTTTTCAGAGAATGCGTACATAATTGGAAATGTAAGTAAGTTGTGATACCATTTGCGATGAACTGGTTCCATTTCTAAGTATGCAAGGATATCGTTCATCCATCCCATATTCCATTTAAAATTGAAACCCAATCCACCTAAATAGGTTGGTCCTGTAACTTGAGGCCAATTTGTTGATTCTTCAGCTATCATTAGCGCGCTTGGGAAATAATTGAATACCGCTTCATTTAGTTTTTTCATAAATGCTATAGCCTCTAAATTTTCATTCCCCCCATGCTCATTTGGTGTCCACTCGCCCTCTCCTCTTGTGTGGTCTAAATAGAGCATGTTAGCTACCGAATCAACCCTTAATCCATCAATATGGAACAAATCCAACCAAAAAATTGCATTAGAAATCAAAAAGCTCTGCACTTCATTTTTCCCTAAGTCAAAATGTGTTGTTCCCCAACCCTTGTTTTCTGCTTTTATCTCGTCTTCATATTCAAATAGGGGTGTTCCATCAAACTGCCTTAACCCATGATCATCCTTGCAAAAATGCCCGGGAACCCAGTCTAGTATTACTCCTATACCGTTTTGGTGGAATTTGTCAATTAAATACATGAAATCATGTGGCGTTCCATACCTACTAGTAACTGAATAATATCCTGTTGCTTGATATCCCCACGAACCGTCAAAAGGATACTCAGCTATCGGCATTATTTCAACATGCGTATATCCCATTGCTGAAACATAGTTAACTAGCTCTTTGGCCAATTCTCTATAAGAAAGAAATTCTCCGCTTTCTTTTTGTTTCCACGAGCCTAAATGTACTTCGTAAATATTCATTGGTTCTTCGTACATTTTTTCTCTTTTCCTTTCCTGCCATTTTGAATCATGCCATTCATACCCTTCTATGTTAAAAACTTTTGAGGCTGTACTTGGTCTTAGTTCAGAATGAAATGCATATGGGTCAGCTTTTTTTAATAACTCACCTTGTTGCGTAATAATTTCGTATTTATATGTGTCCCACACACCCATATTGGGTATGAAAATTGACCACAATCCCGTGCTTGTACATTTCTTCATTTGATGTCTCGCCCCATGCCATTCGTTAAAATCACCTATTACCCCTATTTTTTTAGCATTTGGGGCCCAAAGTGAAAATCTAACTCCATTACTACCTTTTTCACATGCTAAATGAGCACCCAGCATTTTATAGGAATTATAGTGCGTACCTTCATGAAATAAGTATTTATCATCTTTATCAAATATTTTACTTTTCATTTATGCACCTACAATCAAAATAGTTTTAGTTCTTTTGACAATTGTGTATATTTTTCGACACTCTACTACATAGTTACCCATAAATATATGCTCTAACTACAAATATTGCGAATTTACATATATTTAACGATGAGCGTCTGTTTTGTGAATATCTTCAATTAAATATCTAATATATGAAGTGGTTTTCTGATATGTCCCGGGCGACTCTATTAGTTTGAAGTGCTTTTTTATAGCGCTAATTATATTAAAAAATATTACGAAAATAACTGCCCTCAAAATCTTGACGAAAACAATATAGTATGCGACAATAGTTATGCTTTAGTAAATCATTTAGATATCCATACTTAAAAATATAATAAATATTGGAGGTAATTTTCATGGGAAATAGATTTAAATTAAACAAAAACCTTGCACAAATGTTTAAAGGTGGCGTTATAATGGACGTTGTAAACGCCGAAGAAGCAAAAATTGCTGAAGAGGCTGGAGCAATAGCAGTTATGGCTCTTGAAAGAGTACCATCAGACATCAGAAGAGACGGTGGAGTAGCAAGAATGTCAGACCCTAAAATGATTAAAGAAATCATTGAGGCTGTGTCAATTCCCGTAATGGCAAAAGTTAGAATTGGTCATATTGTAGAAGCACAAGTAATACAATCTTTAGGCGTTGATTTTATCGACGAAAGTGAAGTATTAACACCTGCAGATGAAATGTATCATATCGAAAAAAGACAATTTGACATTCCTTTTGTATGTGGTGCTAAAAACCTTGGTGAAGCACTTAGAAGAATCGCAGAAGGCGCTTCAATGATGCGTACAAAAGGCGAAGCTGGTACTGGTAATGTAGTTGAAGCAGTACGCCATATGCGTACAATTAATTCTGAAATGAGAAAACTACAATCTGCTCCAAAAGAAGAATTAATGACTTATGCTAAAGAAATGATGGCTCCGTTTGATTTAGTTGAATACGTTGCAAAACACGGAAAACTACCTGTAGTTAACTTTGCAGCTGGCGGAATTGCAACGCCTGCTGATGCAGCTTTAATGATGCAATTAGGATGTGACGGTGTTTTTGTAGGTTCTGGAATTTTCAAGTCTAATAATCCTGCTAAGAGAGCAAAAGCTATTGTAAAAGCAGTAACTTTCCATAACGATCCTAAAATCATTGCAGAAGTTTCAGAAGGTCTAGGCGAAGCTATGAGAGGGATTGAAATTAGTAAAGTAGAAACAGAATTTGCAAAAAGAGGTTGGTAATATGCTTAAAGTTGGAGTTTTAGCTCTTCAAGGTTCAGTTTCAGAGCATATTGATATGCTAAGTGGAATTAATAACGTACTCCCTGTTAAAGTTAAAACAATCGAACAGATAAATGAAGTTGATGCTCTAATTCTCCCAGGCGGAGAAAGTACAACTATGGGTAAACTTCTTGTTGCCTTTAATCTGCTTGATTCTCTAAAGAAAAGAATAATTGACGGCATGCCTGTTTGGGGTACTTGTGCTGGCATGATATTGCTTTCAAATAAGTTGCTGCCTAAAACACATACACACCTTGCTGTTATGGACATTTGTGTAAGGAGAAATGCGTATGGAAGTCAAGCTGCTAGTTTTGAAACTACCGCTATTATTCCAAGTATTTCATCTGATCCAATTCCACTTACTTTTATTCGTGCTCCTTATATCGAATCAGTAGGCAAGCAAGTTGAAATTCTATGTAGAGTTGACAACAATATTGTTGCAGCGAGAGAAAACAATATGTTAGCTACTTCTTTTCATCCTGAAGTTACTAATAATGATTCGGTTCATAGGTATTTTGTGGGGATGATTGAGAATATTATATAGATTTATAAACCTATCGTAGTAATTGGTTACATCTCTATCAAAAGTGGAGGTGTAACCATAACTATAACGAAGCAACTCACTTCTCAACATTTCAAACACAGAGGCAAGAATCTTTGTACGTTTATCCTATATATTTCTCATTCATAAGTTTTAGATTTTTCTCCAATCTTTTTAAACTAGTTTATTATGTTTTTTAACAACTTTTCTGATTACCATAGCTTATTTTCTTGTTTCTTTTTGATGGACGAGTTAACTGCAATCCCAGTACCCAGCAAAATTCAAAAAACCGGTGCAACGGATATCACACTATCTGTAGTAATTCCACTTATAAGATAAGCTACAATCGCGCAAAATATAGCCACTGCAATTTTTTCGATATCACTAAACATATTTGATTTACGTAAAAGCTTTATTGAAGAATAAGCGTATAGTGCTATAATCAAGAATTTAGATAGTACAGAAATCATACCTGTGTTAATTGCTGTATACAAAAACATATTATGGGGAGTATCTATCACAATATTCATTTTCCCAAAATATCTTAGTTTGGCTACATAATCATTTTGAGGAAAATGCATCGCATACGTGTCTGCCCCAAAACCAATTAACCAAGATTCAGTTAATAAGGGTAAAGAGCGAGACCATTTGTAACCTCTTCCTCCTCCCCACATTTCATAACCCTGAAAATCTATATGTTTTGCGTCTTCTATCTCTACTACATAGCCTCTAGGATTTATAACCCCAAAACCATTTTTGTACACAAAAAAATTAATTTTCACATTGTGGTGCTTAAAAGTCATTATGTTTGCTGTTTTAAGGTCTTCCAAAATAAATATATAGTCAGAATACTCTTCATCTAAAAATAGTATTCTATTTTTTATTACTTTAAATGCTAATGGTCTATCCTCTCTATTAAGAAAAGAAATCCCATCTTTATTTATTACTGCTTGTATCGTGATGTTTTCTTTTTCAATTATCAATCTATTTAAATCGAACGATATTGATTTAATTTGGTATGCAGGTCTTTATATCTCTAATTCCAAACTATCTAAAAAATTTGTATTGCATTTTCTAGAAGTCCCAAATGCATAGCTAACATTAAAGATACAACCACTAAAAAACTAAACCTAACAACAGTTTTTCTTTCAAATAGTTTTTTCCTGAAAAACAAAATCATTAAAATCAACGACAAAAGTACTGCAATAATCGCAATTCTGGATTTCGTTCCCCACAAATTAATTAATAGCAACACTTGTAACGCTACTAGCAGCAGCTTTATTAATTTATCTTTCGCTATAAAAATAAAAGCTAA
>JAJOKQ010000153.1 GCA_021129785.1 Clostridiales bacterium
CTGGGGGTAATCGGGGATATTAATTACAACTTAAACAAACATTCTTTAGTGCAAACTGCAGACGATTTAGGTCAATATGAAATGATGATGTTAGAAGAAAGCAATTTAGTTATTAACTTGTATATTGAAGAAGAGATGGATAATGCAATGATTGTTGATAGCCTTGATAGCAATGTAGTAACAGAAGTTGCTAAAACAACTAGTGTGGAAATTAAACAAGTGATTACAGATGAAAAGTCAATGAAAAGCACTACATTCTTCATTGAAAGCAAGCTACATAGAGATAAAAAGAGAAACAGAAATAACACTAGATAATATAATAATTATGAATAGGAACTAGAATTGATTGTCAAGGAATTTTGTATCTGCTATAATGATTGTATTGGCAAGTGACAATTGGAGGTGAATTAATGGACGCAATACAAAACATGAAAAATGGGCAGATTAAAATTGCAGAAGAAGTAGTAAAAACTATAGCAGCACTAACTGCAACAAGAATTGAAGGCGTAGCTGGAATAAGCACAGGTCTGGCTGGTGGTATAGCAGGGATTTTAGGTAAAAAAACCTTGTTTAAAGGAACTAAACTAACAAATGACGAAAAAGGCACATTTGTTGATCTTTACATTATTGTCGAATATGGGACTAAAATTCCTGATATTGCTTGGGAAATTCAAGATGAAGTAAAGAAAGCTATATATTCCATGACAAACCTTGTTGTTGATGAGGTTAATATACATGTACAAGGAGTTAATTTTTAAGGCCACAGAGAAGGCTTTGGTGGTTTTTTAAACAAAACACACCCAGAAAAACCGCAAGCCTGGTGGTCTTGACCCGTAGGAGGATGAAATGAGCAGACGATTAAGCAGAGAATTCTGTATGAAATTACTATTTGAAATGGATGCAAACAATGAATTTAATCTAGATTTTGCTATAAGAAGTATAAATAATGAAGGTGTTCAAAAAAGACAAGAGGAGTATGTAAATAGTATTATCAATGCTGTGATAGAGAATATCAAAATAATTGATGACACTATCGAAAAGTATTTAAAAGGTTGGAAGCTAGACCGAATAGCAAAAGTAGATTTAGCAATATTAAGGATAGGATTTGGAGAGCTTATGTATCTGGATACGATTGATTTTGAAGTTAGTATTAACGAAGCTGTTGAAATGGCAAAAAAATATAGCGGAAGTGAATCTGCATCGTTTATTAATGGTGTATTGGACAAGTATGTCGTGCAAGGAGAAGATATTAATGACAGGAAAACTGATTGATGGGAGAGCTGTAGCTGCAGCTGTTTATAAAACTATAAAGCAGGAAATGGCTGTGCTTAAACAAAAACATAATATTGTTCCTGCTCTTGCTGTTATAATAGCTGGAGATGACTTAGCATCGCATAGATATGTTAATATGATTGAGGGAAAATGTAGAGAAGTTGGTGTTCGTTCACAAATACACAGACTACCTGCCTCTGTTTCACAAGAAGAATTGATAGAATTGATAACAAACATGAATCAAAACGATCAAATCCATGGTATTTTATTGCAATTGCCACTACCTAAGTTAATTGATGAAAAAGAAGTTAATTCTCAAGTAAAATCAGAAAAAGATGTTGATGGTTTTCATGCAATGAATGTAGGGAATTTATTTTTGGGAGATAACACAATTTATCCATGTACTCCCAAAGGAATTATTAAATTAATTAAATCTACTGGTATTGAAATTAAAGGAAAAAATGCAGTTGTTGTTGGGCGTAGTAATATCGTTGGAAAGCCCGCAGCTATCATGTTATTGAATGAAAATGCAACTGTAACGATTTGCCATTCTAGAACTGAAAATTTAAAAGAGCATGTTATAAAAGCAGATATTGTGGTTGTAGCTGTTGGAAAAACTAACTTGATTACAGCAGATATGATTAAAGAAGGTGCTGTTGTAATCGATGCAGGTACTAATATTGTAAGTGGAAAAATCACAGGTGATGTAGAATTTGATACAGTAAGGGAGATGGCTTCATTTATAACACCTGTTCCAGGAGGGGTAGGGCCTATGACTATAGCAATGTTAATTGAAAACACAGTAGAAATTGCCAAGAAAAAATGCAAGTAAGAATTTTATCTGTTGCCGATGTGAATAGATATATTAAGCGCATTATTTCGAGTGATGCAATATTACATTCTCTAAGGGTACAAGGAGAGATTTCAAACTATAAGCTTCATAGTAGTGGACATATGTATTTCTCAATAAAAGATAACGCAAGTAAATTGTCTTGTATTATGTTTAAAAATAATGCTAGTAAAATTAAATTTGACGTCTCTAATGGAATGAAAGTGACTTTAAAAGGTTATGTTTCAGTATACGAACGTGATGGTCAATACCAATTATATGTGAGTAATATTGAACCTGTAGGCTTAGGCTCTCTTCATTTAGCTTACCAACAACTAAAAGAAAAATTGGAAAAAGAAGGGCTTTTTGATAAAGACAAGAAAAAAAAGCTGCCTTATATACCAACTTCAGTTGGAATTGTTACTTCGCAAACCGGAGCTGCAATTAGAGATGTTATATCAGTTATAAAAAGAAGATTTCCTAAAGCTAATATTGTTGTTTTTCCAGCCTTAGTTCAAGGGATTGATGCAGGAATATCTATTGTAGATGCTATTGAATTAGCAAATACATATCAGAAAATAGATGTCTTAATAATTACCAGAGGTGGAGGTTCAATTGAAGAGCTTTGGCCTTTTAACGAAGAAATTGTCGCACGAGCAATATTTAATAGCCAAATTCCCGTTGTTTCGGCTGTAGGACACGAAAGTGATTACACCATAGCAGACTTTGTCGCCGATTTGCGCGCACCTACTCCTTCAGTGGCGGCAGAACTAGTTGTACCAGATATAGAAAAAATAAATGAACAACTAGTGTCATTCTATAAGAGGGCAGTTTTAGCTATGAAAGCAAGGTTAAGAGAAAAAAGCGTTCTGCTAGAGCATGTAAAAAACAGCTATTTTTTCAAATACCCATATGCAAATGTCAATGATAAAAGACAAACTATTGATTTGCTTGAAGATAAGTTAATTAAGTCTTTTAAGCGCAAACTAAGTACAGACAAAAATAATTTAATAAATAAAGGTGATAGACTAAATAGTTTAAGTCCTTTATCAGTACTTGCAAGAGGGTATTCATACTTGGAAAAAGATTATGCTATAATTAAAACTGTCTCAAACATTAATAAAGGTGATTTGATAACAGCGACAGTTTCAGATGGTAAGCTACATTGTAAAGTGATGGATGTAAAAAAGGAGGTTCCCTCTTGAAGAGAAAGAAATTTGAAGACTCAATACTTCGTTTAGAAGAGATAATCAATCAATTAGAAAATAAGGAGTTAACTCTAGATAACTCTTTGAAATTGTTTCAAGAAGGTGTGGAATTGTACAAGCATTGCAATCAAAAATTAGAGAGCGCCGAAGCGAAAATTACAATTATCTTAGAAGAAAATTCAATTTCCCACGAAGTTCCTTTTGAAGAGAGAACAAATTATGGAGTTTAAAGAGCAGCTAAGTGAGTACGGTAAGATTATTAATAGGAATTTGTATAACTACATGGAAATACCATCTAAAGAAAACAGAAAACTTATCGAGGTTATGAAATATAGTTTGTTTGCGGGAGGAAAAAGAGTAAGACCTGTTTTGGTTTTAGCAACCTACGATATGTTTGCCAACAATGGGAGCACTAATAAAAGCAATAGTGAAAACTATAGTTTTGCAATGCCATATGCATGCGCAATTGAGATGATACATACGTATTCGCTTATTCATGATGATTTGCCTGCAATGGATGACGATGATTTACGACGTGGGAAAGCTACTAATCATAAAGTATATGGAGAAGCACTAGCGATATTAGCTGGAGACGGATTACTAAATTATGCTTTTGAGATAATGTTAGAGTCTGCACTTAGTCAAAACAACATGAGAACACATGTTGACGTCATTAGAGAAATTGCAACTGCTTCTGGAATATACGGAATGATTGGTGGACAAGCAGTAGATATTGAAAGTGAAAATAAAGATATTGATTTATCTATGCTATCATATATTCATCATAAGAAAACAGCAGCACTAATTTCAGTTTCTATGAAAGCAGGAGCAGTGCTTGCAGGAGCATCAGATAAAGATGTTAAAATCATTGAAAAATTAGGACGAGATTTAGGCTTGGCTTTTCAGATTAGAGATGACATTCTAGATATTGTTGGCGACAAGTCTAAAACAGGAAAAAATGCTGGAAGCGATAATTCTTGCAACAAGTCTACATATCCCAAAATTGTTGGGTTAGATAAGTCTAATGAAAAAGTCATAAGTTTAACTAAAAGTATAAGTTCGGTTCTTGATAACTACAACTCTGCTTTTCTTCAGGAACTGTGTATGTACTTGATGACTAGAGAGTCATAAAAAAGCATATAGAGTGAGTTAAGAGGAGCACATTGACTCGCCATGCCTCATGAATGATGCCAGAGAGGAGGATTACAGTTGAATTTCCTTAACAATATTTTATATAATCAAGTGCTATGGGTTTCTTTAACTGCCTGGTTTGTTGCACAGGCTTTAAAAGTAGTACATACATTGATTGTGGATAAACATTTTAACATTTGGAGGTTTATAGGCTCTGGCGGAATGCCAAGCTCTCATTCTTCATTTGTTGTAGGTTTAATGACTGCGGTTGGGTTAGTGCATGGTTGGGACTCATCAATTTTTGCAATAGCATTTGTTTTTTCTTTAGTGGTAATGTACGATGCTGCAGGTGTGAGACGCGCAGTTGGAAAACAAGCTGTTATTATTAATCAAATTATTGAAGATTGGCATACAAAAAAAAATAAGCCATTGAATGAAAATAGACTAAAAGAACTAATTGGACACACCCCAGTGGAAGTTATTGCCGGAGCAACACTCGGGATTATTATTGCAAATTTGATGATTTGATAACTAAATTTAAATATGTTATAATAAGTTTGATTTACAAAGTAGTGGCGCAGTATTCTAGTCAACAAAACTTGCTTTGAGGACGGGTCTAAAAATCCGTTGAAG
>JAJOKQ010000026.1:0-3123 GCA_021129785.1 Clostridiales bacterium
GTAGGTTTTTTAGTGTAATGCTTAAAAACTAAGAGAACACTAAATTCAGGTGCAAAAATGAGGAAGTAATATGCTGATAAAAGAGTATGAATTAGCTAACAGTTACTGTATAATAAGATAAAAGAAATTGAAACATATTAAAAAGGCAACTTGGTTTCCAACCTTTTAGAAGTGAGAGAGACTGTTTTCTGTTAACAGGGTTGAGCAAATCAAAATAGAAATATGGAGGAAGAGACTATGAGTAAACAAAGAAAAACAATCTTAATTATAATAGCAGTAATTTTTGTTAGTATAGTATTATTTTTTAATGAAATAGTACAATTAGTCGTTAACTATCAATGGCTTAGCGAAGTAGGGTATGAACAAGTATTTATAAGGGAAATTACTACGAGACTATTACTTGGCGGGATCTCATTTGTTGTGAGTTTGTTTTTATACTATTTGTATTTCTTTTTCCTTAAAAAGAGCTACTACAAAAACATTGGATCATATCATATTGGAGTTACAGAAAAGAGAATAAATCAAATAGTTTTATTATTTTCTGCGGCACTATCTTTTATAACTGCAATGACAATTTCAAGTAGACTTTGGCTTAGTTATCTGACATTTATTAATGCGCAATCGTTTAATATTGCAGATCCTATTTTTAACAACGACATATCCTTTTATATTTTTAAATTACCTTTTATTAAAGAAGTACTGGGGATAACAATAACACTCTTGTTTATGCTACTTACGACAAGTTTTTTGTTATATCTAACATTGTTGACTCTAAGAAAACCAACACTTTATGGAACAAGCGAAAATACGGGGGCTAACACTATAAGATTTAAGAGTAGCCTGTTTACAGATGCGACCAGAGTTGCAATGAAGCAACTAGCAACTGTAGGATTTGTTTTCTTTATTATTTTAGCAATAAATTACTACCTGGCAAGTTTCAGCTTACTACACTCACAAAAAGGAGTAGTTTCCGGTGCCGGATATACAGACATTGCAATAATACTAAATGTATATAGAATACAAATGATATTTGCAGTGTTAGGAGCAATTGCATTTATTGTTGCATATGCTAAGAAAAATCTTAAAATTGCTGCAGTAGGTCCTATTGCCTTAATAGTAACTTCCATTATAGGGGCGCTTATTGTTGGAGGAGTACAGAGATTTGTTGTTGAACCGAATGAAATTGCAAAAGAGCAGCCATTTATTGAACACAACATAGAGTTTACACTTAGAGCGCATGGTTTAGATAATGTAGAAACAATCGATTTTCCTGCGAAAGAAGGAACTCTAAACAGAGAAGTTTTACTTAGAAATGATGCAACAATTAGAAACATAAGAATAAATGATTATAGACCAACTCTTCAAGCTTACAATCAGTTACAAGCAATTAGACTTTATTATAGGTTTACTGATGTTGATATTGATAGATACAAAATAGACGGAGAGTTAACGCAAGTATTTTTATCGCCAAGAGAAATGGATGTAGAAAGATTAAGTCAGCCAGCACAGACTTGGATTAATAGACATCTTAAATATACACACGGGTTTGGGATAGTATTATCACAGGTTAACGAAATAACCCCGGAAGGGCAACCTAAGATGAAGATTAGAAATATCCCGCCAGTAAGTGATATTGATATAGTGATAGAAAGACCTGAAATTTATTTTGGAGAACTGACAAATCAGTATATCATAGTAAATACAGGAGAAAAAGAATTCAGCTACCCTCTGGGTGGTGACAATGTCGAAAGAATGTTTACAGGAGCAGCTGGAATTAGGCTTAATGGTTTAAATAGATTGCTATACAGCTACTATAAGAGAACACTAAAGCTAATGCTCTCAGGAAGCGTTACAGCTGATAGTAGAATAGTATTTAATAGAAATATTATGGAAAGAGTGAATAATATTGCTCCATTTATTCAGTATGACGAAGATCCATATATTGTGATTAATGATGGAAGGCTTTTTTGGATAATTGACGGATACACAACGTCATCGCTTTATCCATACTCTACACCATTTGTTAGAGGTGGAGTTAACTACATTAGAAATTCAGTGAAAGTCGTAATTGATGCATATAATGGCGATACTAGTTTCTATATTGCAGATGAAAATGACCCAATAATAATGACGTACAACAAAGTGTTTCCTGACCTATTTCAACCATTAGACAATATGAAAGAAGGGCTAAGAGCGCATTTAAGACACCCGCAAGATTTGTTTGACATTCAAGCACAAGTGTTTAGATTGTATCATATGACCAATCCAAGAGTTTTCTACAACCAAGAGGACGTTTGGTATATTGCAAGAGAAATGTATTATGGATCGCAACAAGAAACAGAATCGCAATACATGGTTAAAAAGTTAGTAGGGGAAGAGGAAGAAGAATTTACTCTTTCGGTTGCATTTACACCGAAGGAAATAAACAACCTTACAGCAATACTAATTGCTAGAAATGACGGGGAACATCTTGGAGATTTAAAACTATATAGAATGCCAAAAGATAGAAATGTATATGGACCTATGCAAATCGAAGCAAGAATAGATTCAGATGCTCAAATATCCAAAAGCTTAACACTATGGGGAGAGGGTGGTTCTACAGTAATAAGAGGAAACTTGCTAGCGATTCCTATAGAAGATTCGATTCTTTATGTTGAGCCAATATATATCCAAGCATCAGCAGAAAACAGTATTCCAGAGGTTCAAAAAATAATAGTTGCTTATGACGGTATGATTGTTATGGAAGACACGCTAGAAATTGCACTAGAAAAAATATTTGGATCAAAAAAACCAGAAATTGTAGTTGGGCCAGAAGAAGAACAAGTAGAGGAAGAAGATGCACAAAATGAGGAAGTAGCCGAAGAAATTGCAGATTTAACAGTATCTCAATTAATAGAAAAAGCATCAACAATATATGATAAAGCTACGCAAGCTATGGCAGCTGGGGATTGGGCAAGCTATGGAAAATATATAGAGGAATTAGGAAAAGTATTAAATGCACTTAGCGTGAACGAGGATAACTAGAAAATATAATAAGAAGGGGAAGTCAGACAGGGGACGGTCCTTTGTCTCTAGTTCTAATTGAAAAACAAACCCAGACATAGAACCGTCCCCTGTCTAAGA
>JAJOKQ010000026.1:3223-5027 GCA_021129785.1 Clostridiales bacterium
AGAACCGTCCCCTGTCTAAGAGATACAAGAAAATGAGGAGAGAAGAAAATGTTAGATATAAAAAGAATAAGAAACAATCTAGAAGAAGTCAAAATAGCTATGGCAAGAAGAGGAGAGCAAGACGTCGATTTAGACAAAGTAGTAGAATTAGACGCTAAGAGAAGAGAAATCTTAGGAAAAGTTGAGAAGATGAAAAACGAACAAAAAACTGTGTCTAAAAAAATTCCTAAACTTAAAAAGGAAGGAAAAGATACTGTAGAAGTAATGCAAAAGATGAAGAGTTTATCTGCCGAGATTAAATCTTTGGATATAGAGCTAAGAGATATTGAAGAAAAAATAGAGTACCTTATGCTTAGAATCCCTAATATTCCAAATAAAAATGTGCCGCAAGGGGATACGGACGAAGATAATGTAGAGATAAGAGTATGGACAGAAACTACAAAATTTAATTTTGAAACGAAACCCCATTGGGAAATAGGAACAGACTTAAAAATATTAGATTTTGAAACAGCATCAAAAATAACAGGGTCCAGATTCGTAGTATATAAAGGATTAGGCGCGAGACTAGAGCGAGCATTAATCAACTTTATGCTTGACCTGCATGTGGATGAGCATGGATACACTGAAATATTCCCCCCATTTATGGTAAATAGAGAAAGCATGACAGGAACAGGACAATTACCTAAATTCGAAGAAGATTCATTTAAACTTCAAACAAAGGACTATTTCTTGATACCAACATCTGAAGTGCCAGTAACTAATATTCATAGGGATGATATTCTAACCGAAGAAGAGCTACCGATTAACTACACGGCTTATAGCGCGAACTTTAGATCAGAAGCTGGCTCTGCAGGCAGAGATACAAGAGGGCTAATTAGACAGCATCAATTCAATAAAGTCGAATTAGTTAAGTTCGTTAGACCAGAAAATTCGTATGAAGAGCTTGAAAGCCTAGTATCAAATGCTGAGCAAGTACTAAAATTGTTAGAGCTTCCATACAGAGTAGTTAAAATTGCAACAGGAGATTTGGGATTCACTGCAGCTTTTAAATATGACTTAGAGGTTTGGATGCCAAGTTATAGCAAGTACGTTGAAATTTCTTCTTGTAGTAATTTTGAAGATTTCCAAGCAAGAAGAGCAAATATTAGATTTAGAAACAACGAGAGCAAGAAAGTAGAGTTTGTTCACACATTGAACGGTTCAGGTCTTGCAGTGGGCAGAACAGTAGCAGCGATACTTGAGAATTATCAGCAAGAAGATGGAACAGTTATTATCCCAAAAGTTTTAAGAGACTTTATGAAAACAGATCGAATTACTTTGTAGCGAGGACAAAATCATGCACGAGTATTTTATGGAAATTGCGCTTAAAGAAGCAAAAAAAGCATATGATAAAGAAGAAGTGCCAATAGGAGCTGTAATTACGCTTGGCGACGAAGTAATTGCTAAAGCTCATAACTTAAGAGAAATATCGAAGATGGCAACAGCGCATGCTGAACTTTTGGCAATTGACGAAGCTTGCAAAGTCAGAGGCGATTGGAGATTGACAGATTGCAATTTGTATGTTACCATAGAACCATGCCCTATGTGCGCTGGGGCAATTATTTTGAGTAGAATAGAAAAAGTTATTATTGGAGCAATGGACTACAAGTCTGGAGCATGCGGATCAGTGATGAATTTATTAGAAAATCACAAACTTAACCACCAAACAGAAATAATAACTGGGATCTTAGGATACGAATGTAGTGAAATTATGAAATCATTTTTTCGAAAATTAAGAAGCAAGTAAAGTAAGTTAAAGTAAGTT
>JAJOKQ010000137.1 GCA_021129785.1 Clostridiales bacterium
GTGTTACGAATCATGTTCTTTCATATGCTAAAAGCCACATTGCAGTCCTTAAAGGATATTTTCCAAAGGAAATTAGAAAAATACTTGTTCCTTATGGTGGCGGGGACAATTCTCGATATGCCCTTTATTTGGCGAAACGCTTAGCCTTATCGACAGGAGCTACCATAAAAATTTTAAGAGTTATTAATCCAGACTTAGATGAGATTGAAAAAAAAGAACTTAAGGCTGAGATTATAAAGATAGCGAATGAGGAAAAAGAATGCCAAATAGAGTATGAAGCAAACGAAAAATATTCGCGAATTGATGCTATTATTAATGCAACAGCAGAAGCAGATCTATTGATTCTTGGCGATTCCAATGCGAGGTTTAGAGTATCGTCATTAGGAAATATTATATGGAGAATTGCTAACAACACTAAAACACCATTGTTAATAGTCAAACGCTATCGTCCCTTGACGAAAGTCGGAATAATGGCTTTATTGCGTAAGTGGAGCAAAGCTGTTTAAATGTCGCTGGTTGTTTCAGGATACGCAGATAAACTTTTAGAAGCCATAATAAATCCGGTGGGATTTATTATGGATCTTCTTAAAAAATAGAATTAGCCACATGTGTATAGATTTGAAGATAAAATAGTTTTCATAAATCTGCATTTTAAAAGTAGTATTTACGGGTATAGAAAATAGGGGTTGTGTGTAGCAAAAGATTTTTTTAACGGCACAATAAAAGGAGAGATTAATGACAGTTTAAGAATTTAAAAAAATTATGAGAGGTGATTTTTATCAAAGTTTATCGTGGACATATTATATCCTGCAATGCTGAGATGGAAGTATACAAGTTTTTAGCTGAAAAAGATGGAATTATTGAATTTGTAGGCAATGAGTTACCAAGTCAGTATAACGAGTACCAAATAGTAGAGCTAGGAGATAGGGCGTTACTCCCTGCTTTTGTAGATAGCCACATACACTTGTCTTCATATGCTTTGTTTGCTACTACACTAGATATAAGAGAAATAAAAGATTTTAAAGACTTGGAGTCAATACTAGTTGCATATGAAAAGAAACACAAACCTAAAATGATGCTTGCTTTTGGTATTTCTGATAGATCAGTAAAAGAAAAAATATTAATAACTAAAGAGATACTAGATAAAATGCCTATTTCAACACCAGTTTTATTGGTTAAATCTGATGGGCATACATGTGTAGTAAATACTCTGATGCTAGACATGATTCCTGGAAAAATCAAAAAACTTAGGGGATTCAATAGTGATACAGGACAACTATTTCAAGAAGGGTTTGCAAAAACTATTGATTTTGCCACTAGCAAAGTTTCACTACCACAGCTAGTTAAAAGTATGTTAGCAGGCATAGATAAATTAGCTGATTATGGAATTGGAACAGTCCATGCAGTTGAAGGCATTGGGTTTTTTATGGATTTAGATATTACTATTATTAAGTGGGTGGCAAAAGGGCTAGTGAATCCTTTTAATATTAGAATCTTTTTTCAAACCATGAACGCTAAAAAAGCTAAAAAGAAGGGATTCACAAGAATAGGTGGTTGCTTTGCAACAGCATTAGATGGATCATTTGGATCAAAGGATGCAGCTATATCAGTGCCTTATAGTGGGACTGACAATTTAGGAATTCTTTTTTATAAAGACCAAGAAGTAATTGATTTTATCGAAGAAGCACATAACTTAAATTTGCAAGTATCTGTACATGCTATTGGAGATCTTGCTTTTGAACAAGCGCTAGTTGCATACGAACAAGCTATAAAGAACTATCCAAGAGATGACCATAGGCATACGATAATCCATGCTTGCTTAGTAGATAAAGAACAACTAAAAAGAGCAGGTCGTATAGGACTTCACTTGTCTGTGCAACCTGGATTTATAGATTGGGATTTAGAGCCGTATGACTATATGGAAGAAATTCTTGGTGATAGAGTTGAAAAATTAAATGGATTAAAATCTATGATTAATGCAGGTGTAACAGTAAGTGCAGGCTCAGACGCACCAGTTACTGTGCCAAATCCAATAGAAGGAATTCATAATGCTTGCAATCACTATAATAGAGAAGAAGCATTATCAATTGAAGAAGCATTAAGAATGTATACGTATTACGGTGCTTATGCAACATTTGATGAAGATGTTAGAGGAACATTAGAAGTGGGTAAATATGCTGATATGATAATCTTAAATAAGAATCCTTTGCTAGTTAACCTAGACGAGATAAGAGAATTAAAAGTGGAAAAACTATTTTTAAAAGGGAAAGACTATAAAAAGAATCAAAGTGTTAGCGAATTAATCATAAAGAATTTTAGAAAAAAGAATGTGAAATTCTAGGAGGAAGTATCGATATGGACAAACTAAAAACAAGAATTGTAATTTCAAAGTCACTAGATCCTGCATATAATCTATCATTTGAGGAATGGCTGCTTGCTAATGTAGACGAGGAAACGGTTATTATGTATTTATGGCAAAATCAGAATACAGTAGTTATTGGTAGAAATCAAAATCCATGGAAAGAATGTAGGCTTGACTTAATGAAGAAGGACTCAGTCAAGCTTGTTAGACGCTTATCAGGTGGTGGAGCAGTTTATCACGATCTTGGCAATTTGAATTTTACATTCGTGTCACATAAGAAGAATTATAATTTAGATAGACAAGTTGGAATCATAATATCTGCACTAAAAAAAGTGGGCATTGACGCAGAATCTAGCGGCAGAAATGATATAGTTATTGATGGAAGCAAATTTTCTGGGAACGCATTTCTTGTTGAAAAAAATAACCGCATGCAGCATGGAACAATATTGATTGATGTTGACATGAAAGCGCTTTCTAAATATTTGAATGTATCTAAGCTAAAAGTTCAATCCAAAGGTATTGAATCTGTGAAAGCAAGAGTCATTAATCTAAAAGATATTGACGAAACTTTGACTGTCTCGAAAATGAAGACTCTGTTAGTCGATGCATTTATAGAGGAATATGGGCATGTAGGAGAAATAAACAATTATGATGAAGAAAGCATAAAAAACCTCGTTGCAGCAGATAAGTATAATAGATGGGAATGGAATTACTCAGATTCTCCATCATTTTCAATTCAATTAGAGAAAAAGTTTGATTGGGGAATTGTTGACTTTAATTTCAACTTAAAAGACGGGAAAATTTTTGAAGCATCAATTTATTCAGATGCCCTATTTGTTGATGGGTTTAGGGAATTTGCAGATGCAATTATTGGTACGGAGCTTGTTGGCGTAAAATTAGCGGCAAAGTGCGAAGTTATCGGCTTCGATAATGTTGTTAAAAGAGACATCAAGGATTTTTTGATGCTTGAGCTCTAAAGAATTTATAGACAACAATATTAGGTGCATAGCTAGAAATTGCAAATTGAGATTGTAGCAGGTATTAGTAAAGAAAGAACAGAACTTTGCCTATCAATTGATAAGCAAATAATATTATGCGGCTAAACTTGTAAAGGAGAGCTTGACTTATATAAGAAGATAGTGTACAATAATAATGACAATGATTATTGCTTTCAATTGAGAGCGAAGCAACCTGATTTAAGAAGAATTTGGGTAATAAGATAATGGATTAAAAGAGGAGGAGACTATGTTGTTTGAAAAACATAACCCACAAACAGACGAAATGATACAAATAATGGACCAAGATGGAGTAATAGTTAGGCCAGATTTAATGCCAGATTTATCGGTTGATGAAATGATAGAGATGTATAAGACTATGGTTTTTGTTCGTGTAATTGACACTAAAACTGTTCAATATCAAAGGCAAGGCAGAATACTAACGTATGCGCCAAATTTTGGACAAGAAGCTACGCAAGTAGGATCTATTTTTGGGGCGAAGGAAACCGATTGGGTTGCCTCTGCATTTAGAGAGCTAGGAGTTTGGTTACATAAAGGGATTCCCCTCTATAATGTCTTGCTGTATTGGTATGGCAACGAGTTAGGAATGCAAATGCCTGATTCTGTTAGAGTTTTACCAGTTAACATACCTATAGCTTCTCAATTTCAGCATGCGACTGGATTAGCCTATGCGAGTATGTATAAAGAGGAAGATGATGTAGTACTTGCATATGTAGGTGATGGAGGGACTTCACACGGAGAATTTCATGAAGCTTTAAATTTCGCAGCAGTTAAAAATACGGCAAACGTATTTATAATACAAAATAATCAGTACGCAATTTCTACGAATCGAAAAAAGCAGACGAAATCTAAAACATTAGCACAAAAAAGCATAGCATATGGTATGCCAGGAAGATTTGTTGATGGGAATGATATTTTTGCTATGTATGCTGTAACTAAAGAAGCAATTGATTATGCAAGAGAAGGCAATGGACCGACTTTGATTGAAGCATATACGTACCGATTAGGAGCGCATACAACAGCTGACGATCCGACTGTATATAGAGACGATGAAGAAGTGAAGGAATGGGAAAAGAAAGATCCTATTGATAGATTTAGAAAGTATTTAATTTCGCAAGGGCATTGGGATGAAGAAAAAGAAAATCAACTAATAAAAGAAAAAGAGAGCATCATTAAAGAAGAGTTTGAAAAAGTTGAAAAATCGGGTCTTGTTTCTTTGGAAGACGTGTTTGACTATACTTATGCTAATAAGACTAAACTACTTGAAGAGCAATATAAGAAGATAAAGGCGAGAGAAGCAAGGGAGGCGAAATAGCATGTTGGTGTTGAATTTGATTGAAGCAATTACGAACGCTTTAGATGTTGAGATGGGACTAGATGATAGTATAGTTGTTTTTGGTGAGGATGTAGGTTTCGAAGGTGGAGTCTTTAGAGCAACTAAGGGGTTGCAAAAGAAATATGGAGAAAAGCGGTGCTTTGACACTGTTTTAGCTGAAGCATCTATTGTGGGTTCAGGCATAGGGATGGCAATTAATGGATTGAAACCAGTTGTAGAGCTGCAGTTTTCGGGTTTTATGTTTCCAGGCTATAACCAAATTGTAACGCATGCTGCAAGAATGCGAA
>JAJOKQ010000059.1 GCA_021129785.1 Clostridiales bacterium
AAACAACAACGTACAAAACAATAATAAGAGCCAAAATAAAATATTTCTTCTTCATAATGATAATACTTCTTTCTATATCTTGTGTGTAAAAGTCTGCGCTCCTTACAATCACTGAGACATTACATGGACTACAAAATATCGCAACACCTAACCCCGCTTTCCTAACGCATTCCTAATTTCGTCTATTGACACTACTGGCTTTGTTAGCCTACAGGTAAGTGAATCTATCTGTAATATATCCATTTATGATTGTCTTATTATTTACTCTCCTCTTTGATAAATTTGAAATCTACACTCCCTATAATCTCCCAAATTGTGTCTTTATTCTCATGATAAAACTCTTTATTGAACCGAGCAAAAATCATATATATAGATGGGCTATAAAACCCTTCGCCTTCTAAATGTTTACGTTCATAAGAGATGCATATAAGCACCTCATTATCGTTATCTCTTTCATATATTATTCTCCCACTCATAATACCGTTTATTACTAGGTCTTTTTCAACAAATTCCTGTGCTCCATAAGGTCTTGGAGGTATAAATTTTGTAAAGCTTCCATCTATAATCATCAGCCCTTCTGTTTCACGGTCTAAAAGAAAACGCACTCCACCTCTTTCAGGACTTGCTTCTCTAAGGTGTCCGTCACTTGCCATGCCAGCATCCCAAACATCATCTTCTTCAAAAAACCAATCTTCTGGGTGCACAAAACTAAAAGAAGTTTCTTTAGTTTTGTGCACGTATTCCAAATACCCTTCTTTATTCTTGTTACACTCAACATAAATATCGATTTTGGGTAAATCTATTTCTACTTCGTCTTCTTGTTTAGGTTCTAGCTCTTTAATGTCAACCGTATTTTCTAGGCGGTTAGATTTATCAACTATTTCAGTACTACCATCACTGTGCTTTAAGTAATCGCCTTTGTCATTATTGCATCCCATAATCAAAAAAGTTATTGAAAGTAATAGTAAAAATCTTAGTATTTTGCTTCTATTCATTAATCCGCACTCTCCTTTACGAAGTGAATTGCAATTCTTGCCTGCCTATTTTTTAAAAAGGGAGACAAGAACTACAAATTTTCTGCCAACCGACTAAAGCTTAAATGCATAAAAACTTTGTTTAATTTTTCTCGCCTTTGCTTTTTTCTTCAATCATTATTCCACTGTCAAAATGTTTTAATTTAAATGACATGTATTTGTATCCTGCCATTTTATTATATGTCCCTGTTTATTCAATTGCCTTTTCCAGCATTTGTTCGTATACGTGTACTTAGAACTTTTTGCTTAATAGTTTCATAATTTAGGAAACACCCATTCTCAACTAACTATTTTTGTGTATATTATGTTTCCATGTTTATCACGAATAGAAATTTTTTCCATCTCCAATAAATCACCTCTTCGCAAAGTTGAAATAACTACAGATTTTTGACCATTTACTGTAACTGATATTTTAAAGGGAACCCCTTCTAACCTTGCTCCTTTAAAACTTACCGATACATCATCTGCTATTTGCATAATGCCTTTATCTAGTATATAGATACCGACATAGCTCTCATCTTTATCAATAAACTGTGTATATACAATTCTATCTGTATAGTTATATGGACTTGCGCTGTTTATTAAATATTTAATGCTACTTGATGATTCATCAAAATATAGTTTCATAATCCCATATTCAGTGCCATTATCGTAAGATACTATTGTATAATCCCCTTGATATTCTATATTTAATACTTTGATATTGTTTGAAATCGCAAATTCCTCTATTCTTTCAAAAGTCACTTCATTATTTATTTCTTGTTCAGATATATCAGTACTAATTCTACACAGAGCTAAAAACATAACCAAAGTTATAATAACAATAATTAGCAAGTTATAGTATTTATGCATATTTACGTGCCTCCTAGCGTTTACGCTAATTCTTAGATGTAGCAACTATAACTGCTACATCTAAGAATTACAGCATTTATTCCCCAAAACATATTTGACTTTACCAAAAACTAATAATCTAATTCTTTATCCGCTTTTAATTACTGTCTGAATTCAAAATAATAAAGTACTCTACTTTATATGGCTTATCTTCTGCTAATGTTTGTGCATACGTCCCACTTTTAAAATATTCTATTTTTATCGCTACTGCAGTAGGCCTGTAACCATAAACTGTCTTTGTCTCGTTTGTTCTTATTTTTTGTCCATCCATGTGAATCCATTTTCGTTGAAGGACACTTGATACGCTAGCTATTGGTTTAGCATAACCTTTTATATATTCTCCTATTTTCAATCGCGCTGATGTAGTCGAGCCGCCTACAGTCATAGCTACACCAATTTCATATCCAAGATTTGCTTCTATTACTTTTATGGGAATTCTAACAGTACCACTCAACGAAGTTGATGCAGTTAAAGTAGCGATTGCTGTTTGAGTCTCCCCTTCTCTAGTTGCAGGGGTCCCAATAAAGCAAAGATTCCAGTTCCCTATAGGAACTGTCGTGTAATCCAAATCCCTTGATTCGTACTCCCAGTATTCCCAATAACCCATAGGAGCATGATTTTCTTCGATTTCAATATAATACTCTTCCGCTGAACACAGTGACAAATCAAATTCCTTTGAAGAATCTGGCTCTGCTAATACTGTCATACTAAAAAGCAATGTAAATATAAGTGTCATAATAATTAATCGTGTAAATACTCTTTTCATCTAAATCTCTCCTCTTAATAAATTATTGATCCACTAACATATGACGTACTCTCTATCAGCCTACCACCTTGGTAAGCATAAGCATACGAAAGTATCCTATACTGATATCCACTAACTACGTACCAAGTACCACCAAGAACAGCAATATTTCCAAACTGCGTTGTTGTCCAACGTTTTAGTATTCTCCATCCGCCACTTTGATATCTCTGCAGATACATACTAATTCGAATTTCATCTACATTTCTAGCAGTGATAGAAGAGGTAAGCATGGCTTTTCCTTTGTCAGTAATTTCGAAGTTGTTGGAGAAAACACTGATATTCGTAAAGTTCGGCTGTATGATGTCAACTTTTCCTTCTAACGACTCAGAATCATCACTTGCATATATTGGTATAACTGATATCATTAATACTAAGTAAAAGCACAGCACAGATATTTTTTTGATTCGCATAATTTTCACCTCCCTTCATCATGCTTCTATATATAGAACCGTAAAAGAAGGTGTTTTCTTACACTTTTTTTGAAACTTTTTTAATTATTTTTTTACCAAGCTTTCTGCAATCCTTAAAAGCATTGTTTTTTCAACATTTCCTTGAATATAATAACTCTTATTATTATCGTGCCAGCTGATTATGTTAGACTTTTCTTTTTCAATAATAATTCCTTCCATACCATTAATGTCAACTTTTATCACTTTAGCATTTTCTGTATCCATTTGAAAGTCTGTATTTATTGGTCCTTGTACAAAATAAAGCTCATCCATTTGACAGTTTATGAATATGATATACTTGGTGTTGTTCGCTTCAAATACTTTCTTTAGTTTATAGCCTCTAGGTAGTATTGTTGGATAGTAGAACTCGTCCCAATCTTGTGGCAATTCATGTATATACCCTATAGTGCTTTTTTCTTCGATCTGTATAGTGCTAAATCGTTCATTTATTTCAATAATCATATTGAAAAATCGTATTCTAAATGCTTCAACACTCATTGTAACTGCTGCAGATACTATACATATTGCTAGTATAATCATGGCTACTCTTTTACTAATTTGCACTGCTTTTTTTCTAATTATCGCTCGCTTTATCTTTTTATTATGTTGTTTTTGATGTTCTAAAAACCATTCATTAAGACTTTCTGGAACTTCTATGTCTCTATATTCTCCTAGTAGTGCTTCTACTTCGTCGCAAGTATTCTGTGCGTGTTCGTACCCCATGTTATATAAAAATGTTTCATTTAGTTTATCTACTCGCTCTCGTTCGTCTCTAGATTGTTTCTTCATATTCGACACCTACTTTTTCAAGAATGCTTTTTAATACCTTCTTTGCCCTGTTAATACGTACACTTACATTGTTCTCTGTTATTTCTAATGCATTAGCTATCTCTAAAATTGATAGTTGGTGATAATATCTAAGTGTTAGAATATCCGCATAGGGTTGATGTAAATCAGCAAGGTGCTTAGCAATTTCCTTGCTTTCTTCAATTCTTAACACATGTTCATCAAGATTTAGATTATCTGCCATCCCGTTTCTAGCTATTTCGTCAAAAGGAATGTAAGCAGTTCTTTTTTTATGATTGTACGCATCTATAGAAAGGTTCCTTACTATAATAACCAGATAAGACCTTGTTTTCTTACACTTTATTTCAATAATTTTTTCTAAGTTGTTAGAAAGTTTAAAAATTGCATTTTGAACCATGTCTTGGGCTTCATGATAGTCTTTTAGAATCGTATATGCTGTTATAAATAACTCTCGGTGATATTGGATATATATTTCTTCTAGTTTATTTCGTGCTTTTTCATTATGTATAACTAGTAAAAATGTTATCATGCTCATCCCCCCCGAATTTCTCATGTAGCTCTATACTACAAGCCTATATGGCAATTTTATCATAATGGGAGAAGAAAAAAATGTTTATTTTAAATCATATACTTCTTTGTATTATAGAAGGGCATAATACTAGGTTTTTTTGTGCTTTTTTTATCCCTACTATAATACTCAAGCCATCTTATCCTTCTTGATGAACATTTAATTTCATTGAAATAATCACATTTTAACCTCTTTTTTTGCACTAAAAAACACGACTATCCTTTTCAATAATCGCGTCAATTTTTCACCTGCTATTTCTCCGCATTTTCTAATCGTTGCATCGATAAAAATAGTCTACCTCTTAGAAGCTCACATTCATTTTTAAGTTCTGCATTCTCAATTTTTAGTTTTCCAATGTATACCTCTCTTTCTTCTGCTTTTTTCATTAAATTAGATATTCTAGTAG
>JAJOKQ010000073.1 GCA_021129785.1 Clostridiales bacterium
AGCTCTAAATAGATATTTTATTTCTAGCCGAAAATCTGCGTATGAAAAATTTATACAGATTTCAACCTGAATAGTATCCACTGCCTGTATTCACTAATCGGTAACTTATCCATTTTAAAAGCAAGCGTAAAATAGCCCTCACCTATGCTTAAAGTGGAAGCTATTTTACGCTTACAATTAATTTCTTTCTTATACTCCTGTTTAGCTTATATAAAGAACACAGAAAATAATATAAAGAAGACCCATATTGCTGCCAGAATACCTAAAGCATATGGTATAACAATCCATAAGATTGCTAAACACATAGCAACAATATCTGAGAGCTTAAATTTTTTGTCGCCCTCTTTTTGCTTATTATCATACATATCATACATGCTACATATCCATCAAGTGGCAAGCTACAAAATGTTCATTTCCAATGTCTTTGAATTCTGGAGCTTGTTTCGAACAAATATCCATTACTTTAGGACAACGTGTTCTAAACTTGCACCCGGATGGTGGGTTAGATGGTGACGGAATTTCACCTTCTAGCGGTGCTACTTCCTTTCTATCTCTTGGATTAGAGCTTGGTATTGCTTCTAAAAGTGCTTTCGTATATGGATGCTCAGGATTATTAAATAATTCATTTTTTTCAGCTAATTCAACTATATTCCCTAAATACATTACTCCTACTTCATCTGAAATATAGTTTACTACACTTAAATCATGCGAAATAAACAAATAGGTTAGTCCCATTTCTTTTTGCAATTCTTTTAGCAAATTAATAACTTGCGCCTGAATAGAAACATCCAATGCTGAAACCGCTTCATCACATACTACAAATTTTGGATCTAACGCTAATGCTCTAGCTATTCCTATTCTTTGCCTTTGGCCTCCACTAAACTCATGCGGGTATCTACTAATATGATAAGAACTTAATCCACATTTTTCTATAGTTTCGACTACTTTTTTTTCCAACTCTTTTCCTGATGCGATACCATGTTCTTTTAGTGCTTCTCCAACAATTTCACCTACTGTCATTCTTGGGTTTAGTGAACTATATGGATCTTGAAAAATAATCTGGATTTGCGTTCTTAGTTTACGCATTTCTTTTTTAGATAAAGAGGTAATGTCTTGTCCTTCAAAATATATTTTGCCTGCAGTTGTTTCTAACAATCTAATGAGTGTACGACCAGTAGTAGACTTTCCACATCCTGATTCACCCACTAGACCCAAAGTTCTTCCAGCTTTTATTTCAAAATCTAATCCATCTACTGCTCTTACATACCCTACAGTTTTTCTCATTACTCCAGATTTAATTGGAAAATGCTTTTTTAGCCCCTCTACTCTAACAATTGCTTCACTACTCATCTACGTCACACTCCCGTCTCTAAGCCAGCACCTTACTTTTCTCTCTTGTTCTACTTGTAGCAGTGCAGGTTCTTTTTCTCTGCAAATTTCAATCGCATACTCGCATCTTGGAGCAAATTGACATCCATCTGGACGCTCTAGTGGGTTAGGCACTACCCCAGGGATTACATGCAATTTTTCTTCTCCAAGATTTAAATCCGGTTTTGAGTTTAGTAATCCTTCGGTATAAGGATGTAGTGGTTTTTCAAATAGATCGTAAACACTTGCTTCTTCAACAACCCTGCCTGAGTACATAACTATAACTCTGTCTGCCATTTCAGAAATAACGCTCAAGTCATGAGTTATGAAGATAATAGATGTGTTGAAATCTCGTTGCAATTTTTTCATTAATTCAAGTACCTGCGCTTGAATTGTAACGTCTAAGGCTGTTGTCGGTTCATCTGCAATTAATAATTTTGGATTACATGCCAATGCCATAGCAATCATAGCTCTTTGTTTCATCCCACCACTTAAAGCAAAAGGATAATCCTTTATTATTTCATCAGCTCTTGGTATTCCAACTATATCTAATAATCTTATAATTTCAATTCTAGCTTCTTCTTTACTCATGCCCCTATGCATCATTAATACTTCTGCAACTTGTTTTTCAACAGTAAACACAGGATTAAGAGACGTCATAGGCTCTTGAAATATCATGGAAATATCATTTCCTCTAATTTTTCTCATGTCGCTTATGCTTAAATCTAATAAACTTTTGTCATTGAAAAGTATTTCGCCTTCTACAATTTTGCCTGGCGGGTTGGGGATAAGGCGTAGAATAGACATTGATGAAACACTTTTACCACATCCTGATTCTCCTACTATCCCTAATGTTTCGCCTTCATTAACATGGAAATCTACTCCATCAACAGCTTTAACTATACCCATTTCAGTAAAAAAATGTGTTTTTAAATTCTTAACTTCTATTACTTTCTTATCCATGTAGATACCTCCTATCTGCCTATTTTTTTAACTTAGGATCTAGAGCATCTCTTAATCCATCACCTAATATATTAAAACTCATAACTGTAATGAAAATTGCAAGTCCAGGCGGTACCCATAACCACCATTGTCTCTGCAAAACATATATACTTCTAGCTGCTTGAATCATATTTCCCCAACTTGGAGTAGGTGGTTGAACTCCGAGACCTAGAAAGCTTAATGCTGCCTCAGTCAATATTGCACCAGCAATACCGATAGTAGCGAAAACAACAACCGAAGCCATAATGTTTGGTAAAAGATGCCTAAATATTTTTCTGAAATCACTTAGGCCTATTGCTTCTGCCGCTTCCATAAATTCTTGTTCTCTTAATGAAAGAATCTGACCACGAACAATTCTTGCAATACCCGGCCAACCAAGAATACCTAAAACAATCATTACATTGAAAATACTTGGTCCTACGATTACAATAATAGTTATTATAATTAGAAGCTGTGGAAAGCACATTACCATGTCTGCAAAGCGCATTAAAACATTATCTATTTTTCCTCCATAATATCCTGCGAGGCTACCAATTAGTATTCCTAAAAAAACTCTAATTGCAACAGCGACCAGTCCAACCGAAAGTGAAATTCTGGCACCATAAACAATACGCGTGTATACATCACGTCCTAAGTTATCCGTTCCAAGTATGTTTGATCGGTTCCATTTTCTTTCCATGGATACAGCTTGTCCATCAATAGTAACAATAGGAAAACCAACATCTCTAGCATTTGTATAGTCCATAATCACTTCAGCGCCATTAAAATCGTAAACGTTATATCTTTCTTTCCTATTCCTTTTTAAAGGATCAACCCTTTCAATATATCTAGCATCTTCTGTAATTGCATGAAAAGAGTGATCTTTAAGTTTATATAGAACAAAACTGTCCTCATCGATTTGGAAAGTAACTAAATTAGCAGAAATCTCATTGCCTGTCATATTAAGGTCGTTATATCCAACTGGTGTAATAAAAGGTGCAAATATTGCCATTATTATGAAAAGTGCTATAACAACAAGACTTACCATAGACATTTTGCTTTTCTTTAATCTTCTAAAAGCTACTCTCGTCGGGGAGTCAATTTTAGTTTTCTCATTAGTTATATTACTTGTTTCTATTTTTTTAGTTTTAGTATCTGAACTCATTGGTCTTCCTCCTTAATCGTACTTAATTCTAGGGTCAGCAAATCCATATAAAATATCGGCAGTTAAATTTCCTAAAAGTGTCAAGAAAGATAGGAAGAAAGACACTCCCATCAACAGGGAATAATCTCTATCGCTTATTGCTCTTAGGCCAATAGTTCCCATTCCAGGCCATGCAAATATGCTCTCAACAATAAATGCTCCCGAAAATAAACCTGGTATCCAGAATCCTAAAAGTGTGATTATTGGAATCATCGCATTTCTTAGCGCATGCTTATATATTACAACCTTTTCACCCAAACCTTTGGCTCTTGCTGTTCTTATATAATCTTGTCTTATAACTTCAAGCATGCTAGATCTTGTATACCTCATGAATCCAGCGGTTGATCCTAATCCTAGTACAATAGCAGGTAACACGGTATGCCACGCTACATTTTTAATATAGTCCAAACCTCCAACATCAATCATTCCAGGTTGGCTCATGCCAGCCATAGGAAGAAATTGCCTGTCAATTGCAAACCATTTAATAAGAAGTAGTCCAAAAAAGAATGAAGGCATCGAAATTCCTATTAGTGAAAAAATAGTTAAACTCCCATCTCTTATTGAGTACTGTTTGGTAGCAGAGATTACTCCTGCGGGGATACCTATTAACAAACTTATGGCTAGTGCCACTGCTGATAAATAGAAAGTATTCCACATATGCTCCCCTATTACCTGCGAAACTGGTACTATAAAAGTCGTTGAATGACCCAAATTTCTATGGAAAACTATCTCTCTAAGCCAGTTTACATATCTTACGGTAACACTCTGATTCATACCGAACCTTTCTAAAATACGGGCTCTTTCTGCTGCTGTCATTGTAGGATCCATCATATTAGAAGTTGGATTTCCTGGCGCAGCGTTTGCCAGTGTAAATACAATTATCGTTATGCCTAATAAAACAGGTAGAGTTTGTATTAATCTCCTTATGAGATAATTCTTCATTATATTACCTCCTAAAATACTATGTTTTCATCAATTGTTTGTTCATTAAAATTATTTGTTACAGTTATATAGCCCAGCTTCATAGCTAGGCTATATAACTTATATCTAATTCAAATGTTATTCAGTATAATCAAGTCTTATATTGTCTATATTACTAACCCATGAATAGTAAGGTCCAAGTTCCATTCCATGAACTCTTCTATTAACTCCCCACATTATATTTCCAATGGAAACAAATATATATGGAAGTTCATAGTTTGCAATTTTAGCCCATTCTCTATATAGTTCTGCTCTTTTATCTTGATCATACTCAAGCAATGCAAGCCTAAAGATTTCGTGAGCTCTTTCGTGGTGGAATCCA
>JAJOKQ010000047.1 GCA_021129785.1 Clostridiales bacterium
AGCTAGAAGAAAAGAAAGAACAAGAATTTGAGATTGTAAAAAAGGGTGCAGAGTTTGTACTTAAGGTGAAAAATGATAAAGGCAGAATGCTACAGTATACAAGTGTTGACGTAGAAAATGAAGTTAAGAGATTGACAAAGCATCTTGACTATACAGTAAATAGGTCATTTTTTCTTATTATTGGCATTGGTGTTGGTTCAGTACTGAAAGAGATATGTGGTAAAATAAATAAGAAATCAGTTATACTCGTTGTTGAGAGAGATATTTATCTCTTCAAAGCTATTTTGTCTAAAATTGATTTGACAGTAGAAATCGCGGGCGGGCAAATACTGTTTGTTTTTGGAAATCAGAAAGACGATGAGTTTGTTACGAGATTTTCGAGATGCGTGGCAGGATGTCTTTTTAATATTAATAGTGTGCAACCTGTTATCTTGTCAGTGAAAGATCTAAATTACATAAAATTTGCAAATGAAGTATTAACTTTGCTTTACAAAGAAAAATCAGTTGCTTTCTTTAAATTGGGAAACGACATCCCGGATACACTTGTGGGATTAAGAAACAGATTAAATAATTTAGAGCATTACGCTGTAAATCCAGGGTTAAATGACATTAAGAATAAATTTGAGAATGCATATAAAAACAAGCCTGCAATTGTAGTTGCTTCAGGTCCTTCATTAGATAAGAATATTGACATATTGAAGAAAGCTAAGGGTAAAGCGCTAATACTAGCTTGTGATGGTTCTATGGACTCATTGCTAAAGCGAGATATTGTACCAGAAGTCGTTGGCTCTGTTGAGAGAGTTTTAATCACTTATGAAAAATTTTATGAGGGGAAAAATTTTCCTAGCGAAACGGTACTTGTTGCGCCGGCTGTAGTCAATCCTAAGATTCCCAACACATTTACTAATAAAACTGTTTCAATGTTTAAAGCTGGTGAAATGCACGGAGAATGGTGCAATGAATTGCTATTGAATAAGGGAACAGCATGGTCAGGACTATCAGTAGCGCATTTGATGTATGGAATTGCATATGAATTAGGATGTAACCCTATTATTTTGATAGGACAAGATTTAGCATACTCAGATAAGGGAATTTCTCATGTGAGCGAGGCTGCTGTGAAAGAAGAAGTGAATTTGGACAATGTAGAAGTTTTTGTGGACGGAATTAACGGTGAAAAAATACCTAGTACATTTATTTGGCAAATGTTTTTGAAAATGTATGAAGAAAGGATAGAGAAAGATGGCGACAGTGTTACGGTAATTGATGCGACAGAAGGTGGGGCGTTAATTAGAGGGACAGAGATTAGTACACTTGCTGAGTGTGTTGAGAAATACTGTAGTGATGAAATAGAGAGTTTTAGAACGTTGGTTGATAAAATTAATATCAGCGGTGATTTTGTGAAAAATGCGTTACTAAACGCACAGAGTGATATAATAAAAAAAATTAAGGATTTTAACCAATTAAGAGGTAGAGTGGTAAAGCATATAAAGATGAACGAGAAAGCAAAGAGAAAATCTAGAGTCGATATCAGAAATCAAGCTGATTTAGATTACATATATGACTGTATAGAGAGCGTTGAAACGGACGTAGTTAAGTATATATTGAAAAACACTTTTATGTCATTGGTATTCCAGTATCCTATAACTGTTGCTGCGACAAGAATTGGATTCTTAGAAACCAAGTATACGTATGAAACAATCAGAAGCAACCTAGAAATACAACGTGAACTTTTAGAAACAGTAGAAGAATTTACTTTGAAAACTATGAAAATTCTTTACGAAGGATTAGAAAAAGTAAAAAGTATTATTGAAAAAAGAGGAATTGAAAGTCAATATAAAGAAACAAATATGAAATGGGTGGAAAAATATATTCAATTTGAGCTAGATTTGAGTTCGAGGGAATAATCTATTTGCATATTTAATCTCACAAGTATTTACAAAATAGTAGCTTAGCGTTCCCGTTAGAAAGAGCAAGTGAATAACTTTTTGATATGAAAGGAGGTGTTTTTGTGGATGTGAAAAAGGAGCAGCAAGAAGCGTTGCAGTCTGTTTTTGAATATATTCCAAAACTTATAGCAGGGCTAAAAGGCATTGCCGAAAAGTATCATATCGGTGATGAAGAAAGCGCAAATAAAGAAATGGTAGAAGCGGTAGAAGGATTGAATTGGTTGTTTGAAGCATTGTCGCTTACGGCAGAAGTGCAGATTGAAAAAGTGAGTGTAGCGGAAATGAAAGAACAATTAGAAGAATTGGTTGACGCATTTGAAAACAACGATTATATAGCCCTTTGTGATGTAATTGAATATGAAATAGTTGAAACATTAGAGAAGTGGTTTGTTAAAGTGGCGAGGAATTTTTCAGAATACAAGCACTAAGGTATGTAGCAAACAAGATAAAAATATGTAGGAGAAAACTATGAAAAAAATACTAATAACAGGAGCAGACGGCTTCATCGGAAGCCACTTAGTAGAAAGACTTATTACTGATGGGCATAAAGTTAGAGCATTCACGTACTACAACTCATTTAATTCATGGGGGTGGTTAGACACTCTCTCTGCAAAAAAACTAAAAGAGATAGATATATTTGCAGGCGACATAAGAGATCCAAATGGAGTAAGAAAAGCTATGGAAGATATAGACGAAGTATACCACTTAGCAGCACTAATTGCCATTCCATTTAGCTATCACTCACCAGACTCTTATGTTGATACAAACATAAAAGGAACTCTAAACGTGCTACAAGCAGCAAGAGACTTAAAAACTTCAAGAATCCTAGTGACTTCAACATCAGAAGTTTATGGAACAGCAAAATATGTACCTATTGATGAAGAGCATCCGTTTCAAGGACAATCACCATACTCTGCAACGAAAATAGGAGCAGACAGAATAGCCGAATCATTTCACAAGAGTTTTGATATGCCAATTACCATAGTAAGACCATTTAACACATATGGACCAAGACAATCTGCGAGAGCGATAATTCCAACAATTATCACGCAACTACTTGCAGGAAAAGAAGAAATTCAACTTGGCTCATTAACACCAACAAGAGATTTCAACTATGTGAAGGATACAGTAAATGGATTTATAGAAATAGCAAAACAAGAAAAAACAATAGGTGAAGAAATAAATATAGCAACGCAGCAAGAAATTTCAATAGAAAAACTTGCTAAAGAACTTATCAAACAAATTAACCCTAATGCTAGAATTGTATGCGATGAGCAAAGATTAAGACCTGAAAAGAGTGAAGTAAATAGGCTATTAGGATCCAATGAGAAAATAAAAAGACTAACAAATTGGAAACCACAATATACATTTGAGCATGGCTTATCAGAAACTATTGAGTTCTTTAAACATAATTTAGACAAATATAAAACGGACGTCTATAACGTTTAGGAGGGAAAAACATGAATCAGAAATTTATACCTCTTTCCGTCCCAAACTTAAAGGGAAATGAATTAAAATATGTAACCCACGCAATAGAAACAGAATGGGTCTCAAGTGCTGGTGCGTATATTAACGAATTCGAAGAAAAAACAGCTAGATACGTTAAATCAAAAGGAGCTGTATCATGTCAAAACGGAACAGCAGGGCTTCATATTGCGCTCAAAGTTTGTGGAGTGACAAAAGATGACGAAGTTATAGTGCCTACATTAACCTTTATTGCAGCAGTTAACCCAGTAAAATATATTGGAGCCGAACCTATTTTTATGGATTGTGATGATTCTCTCACCATTGACGTGGAGAAATTGCATACATTTTGCAAAAACGAATGCGAATTTATTGGCGGAAAGCTAATAAATAAAAAGAGTAAGAAACAGATTAAAGCTGTTTTAGTTGTGCATGTATTCGGCAATATGGCAGACATGGAAGGAATAATAGAGATAGCAAATGAATTTAATTTACAAGTAGTTGAAGACGCTACTGAAGCTATTGGAACTTACTACATAAAAGGAAAATATAAAGGCAGACATGCTGGCACAATTGGAAATATAGGAGTATATTCGTTTAACGGAAATAAAATTATTACTACAGGTGGCGGAGGCATGATCGTTTCTGATGACGAAGAGCTACTAAGAAGAGCAAAGCATCTTACAACACAAGCAAAAAGTGATGAGTTATACTATACTCATGACGAAATAGGCTATAACTACCGCATGACAAATCTTCAAGCAGCTCTTGGAATAGCACAATTAGAACAGCTTGAAGACTTTATTAAAATCAAAGAAGAAAACTACAAACTGTATAAAAAAGAAATACGAAAGATTGAAGGATTATCACTATTAGATTTTAAGGATAGCATTAGAAGTAATTATTGGTTCTATGCCTTAAACTGTAATAACGCTTACCCCTTAAATAGGGATGAAATGATAAAGTATCTACTATCAAAAAAGATTCAGGTAAGACCAATATGGGGATTAATTCATGAACAAAAACCATATTTAAATAATCAAGCGTATAAAATCGAAAAAGCAAAACGTTATTTAGAACGTATTGTGAATATTCCATGTAGCTCTAACCTAACTAGAGAAGATGTTTTATATGTTGTAGAATGTTTAAAGAATGCAAAGCAATGTATTTGTGCCCTTGGAGGTGGAAAAGCTGAATGTTAAAGATTTTTTAATAGGTGAGGAATGCAATGTATTAAAAGCAATGGAGCTACTTGACAAAGTGGCGAAAAAAATTCTATTTGTAGTGCGAAATGGTCAACTAGTAGCAGCGATAACAGATGGAGATATAAGAAGGTGGATA
>JAJOKQ010000138.1 GCA_021129785.1 Clostridiales bacterium
ACTCCATGTACCACATGTATTTACAATGCTGCTAATATGTAAGTCACCTACCTACGGAAGTTTTTATGCACACCTGCCCCAGGTTTTTGTCGTCCTGCTGCAACCTTGATAAAAGCGATTCTAGAGCTGCTACAAAGGCAAGCTTCATTGCGACTATAAAGGGTTTGTTGTATGAGGTGTAAAAATTTTCAATCTTGTTTTTTAAATTTTTTGCATGAACAAGATCTTCAAGATTTCCAATTATGTGAATTTCCTTTTTAGGCAAAATCATGTTTTTTAATTTGTACCCAATAAGAGGACCTAAAGAATCTCCTGTAGATCGATCGGGTCCGATACATAAAAATACTAATTCAGTAAAAGGTGCCCGGTAATTCTCTTGTATTTCTTTGTTTAATAGTGCACCAAAATTAACATGAGCAAAAGGGCGAAATACATTTGTGGAATTTTTTATAATATGTTTAGTCAAAGACATAAAAATCTCCTAATTTTGTGTAGAGTACTGATAAATTATAAATTAATGTAGAAACTGTTGCCTTTTAAGTTTTTCCAAACTTATTTTTTTTATTTAAGAGTAGTGATTTGAAGACTTAATAAGTAAGAGAATGAGTTAAGGGGAAAAAATAAGCAATGAATAAGAGGATTACGAGACGATATCTAGAATGTAAGTGAGAGAAAAATTATTAAGTCGTTATATCAAGACATCTAATCACATTTATAAAATGGAATGCTGCAAGTTGTTTGATATGTGGTTACATGTAAAATGATTGGTGTAAGGGTACAACTGGATCGGAGGTGCTTATGTTTTGGGTTGACGCATTACTAGGAGTAGTATTTATTTTAAGTACAATTAGTGGTTATTTAAAAGGGTTTATAAAAACCTTATTTAGTTTAGGAAGCTATGTTGTGGCATATATTATCACTATGAGATATTATCAAATATTATCCGAGTGGGTGAAAGTAAATACGAAACTAAATGAGAGAATAGAAGCTTTTATAAATAACGAATATAGTAATGAAATTCATATACAAGGAAAAGAAACGGCAGTAGAAGGAAACTATGGTTCGCAAATGTGGAAGATTGTAGAGACCCATATAATGAGAAACGCAGAGTTGCAAGAATATGCGAAGCAGTCAATAGAGACTGCAAAACTTGAGATTATAGAGGATATAGTAATCTTCTTGCTAAATATATTAAGTATGTTGTTTTTGTTTTTTACTATTAGAATAACAATTATGATTGTCGCAAGCTTAATAAACAAAATATTTGAATTGCCGATTTTAGGAAGAATAAATAGAATTGCTGGTGGATTATTAGGTGCTTTTAGAGGAATTGTATTTGTAGCAGTTATTGTAACAGTTTTATTTCTTATAGCTATATCTTCTCCAGAAGGTGTAGTTGCTTTAGCGCTAGAAAAGTCAAGAGTGGTTCCAATACTGATAGAATATATATTATTGAATTTAGTTAGCGTAAAAAACTATTTTTAACATAATGTATTTTATAATAAATGAAGATGATATAGTTTGGAAAGAGTGAATGTACTTGAATTGAAGAGTGAGCATCTGTCCATAGGAAATGGGGTTAGGAGAAAGCGAACTGTGTAGAGTAAAACGACTAATTAAAACTTGCGATAAGGGATAACTGTGGTATAATTACTCTATTAAATTCTAAGAAGGTGGCTAACAAAATGTCGTATAAAGCGCTTTATAGGGAGTGGCGACCGCAAAAATTTGAGGAAGTAGTTGGACAAAAGCATATAGTAACAACGTTAATAAATCAAATTACAAATGAAAACATTTCACATGCTTATTTATTTTCAGGGACAAGAGGGACAGGAAAAACAACAGTAGCAAAAATATTTGCAAGAACGTTAAACTGCGTGAATGTGGATAAAAAAAATATTAATCCCTGCAATTCTTGTGAATTATGTGTTGGAATAATAAACGAAAGTATTATGGATGTTATTGAAATTGATGCTGCTTCTAATAACGGAGTAGACCATATAAGAATGATTAGAGAAAATGTTAGATACACACCCGCTAGAGGGAAGTACAAAGTATATATTGTCGACGAGGTTCATATGTTAAGCATAGGAGCTTTTAATGCTCTTCTAAAAACATTAGAAGAACCTCCTGAGCATGTGATATTTATTTTGGCAACAACTGAACCACATAAATTGCCAGTTACAATTATTTCAAGATGCCAGAGATTTAACTTTAGGCCTGTAAAGAGTGAAAATATTTCTAAAAAGCTGAATGAAGTATGTCAATCTTTAAAGATTGAGTGTGAAAAAAAAGCATTGATGACTATTGCTTCAAATTCAAAAGGATCACTGAGAGATGCACTAAGCATTTTAGAGCAGTGCATAGCTTTTGTTGATAAGAAACTTACATATGAAAAAGTTATAGAGACTTTAGGCATCACGAATGAATTGTTACTAAAAGAACTAGTAGAAGCAATAATTGAGAATAAAGTTGTTCTAGCCCTAAGCCAGTTACATAAAACACTGTCAGAAGGAAATGATGCGAACCAGTTGATTAAACAGTTAATCGATTTTTTTAGAGGGCTTCTAATGGTAAAACTGAAAGTACCTCAGGGAATTGAATATAGTGAAAGTGCAGAGAATAATCAAATGTTTTACAACATAACTAATGAAATAGATGTAGATAGAATTGTGAAGATAATGAATATTCTAACTGAATATGAGAGCAAGGCAAAGTACTCAACACAAGCACAAATAATTTTGGAAATAGCAATAGTAACATTATGTAAAGAACAGTCCGGAAATACAGTTGAGGAGCTAGAAGAGAGAATAAAAAAGATAGAAGAACTAATAAATTCAATACAAAAACCTAAAGCACAGAGAACAAGAAAGAGTGGAGTTGAAGAAGTAGCACCAGCCAAAGTAGTAAGTGAAAACAAACGAGGTAATCCAGAAGAAATAGATACAGAAAAAAGAAGCAAGGATGATAAGCAAAAGGAAAATAGTAATATACACGAATACAAAAGAACAAAAAACAAAACTGAGAGTAATAAGAGGATAGAAATAGATAAAGTGTGGGATAGAGTGCTAGACACAATAATTAGAGATAAAAAAGCACATTTGAAAGCTTTTTTGAGAGAAGGAAAATTTCAAAAAACAGATGATAATAGAGTTGTAATAAAGTTTAGAGAAGGTTTTGGATTTCATTGTGCTACACTAAACAAAGAAGAAAATAAAGAATACCTTTTAGATCTGCTATATAAAATTACGGGAGAACAAATTGACTTGTCTTTTATTATGGAAGATGAAGCAAACAAAAGAGAGTTGATTCCGTCTAAAGACGTTGAAAAACAGCTAGGCGAAATATTACCTACTGAGATATTTGAAGTATTAGAGTAAGGAAACAGAATAAATCACTAATTCTAAACTACGAGCAATAAAATTTAAGCTTTGATTGCAGGTAGAACTGCTTGAAAATAGGTAAATAGATAAACTACAAATAGGAGGAAGTAAAAATGGCTAAAAAAGGATTTAAAGGAATGGGCGGAATGCCAAACATGAACAATATGATGAAACAAATGCAACAAATGCAAAAAAAAATGGAAGAGGTAAAAGCTAAAGCAGAAGAACAGGAAATTGAAACTAGCGCAGGTGGTGGAGCTGTAGTCATCAAAATAAATGGGAATAAAGAAATTATCGCTGTTGAGATAAAACCAGAAGTTATTGACCCAGACGATGTAGAAATGTTACAAGACCTTATTATGGCTGCAGTTAACGAAGCAATTAGGACATCAGAAGAAATGATGAATAAGGAAATGGAAAAAGTGACAGGGAAAATGAATATACCGGGACTATTTTAGGAAAGTAGGAAACTAATAAAGGAATCTTCGATTCTAGTTCACGGGCATAAAGCCGAGATGTTTTAGATGAAAAAGCTAAGTGATTCACATAAAATCTTAGATTTTAACTCTCTTTTTGTTAGATTATCTAATTAATTAAGTGACTTACTCAAAATCAAAGATTTTGGTTCGCTACTTATACTTATAGAGAATAATTCTCTTGAAATTTCATCAGGCATTCATCCTACACAGCGAGGGGGTTTTTCTGCCCAAGTCATTATAAAAAAACAAAAAAGAAAGTGTGAGCACATGAATTACTATGCAGCGCCCATAGAAAAACTAATAGATGAATTTTCAAAACTTCCGGGAATAGGTAAAAAAACCGCGCAAAGATTAGCTTTTCATGTAATAAATTCTTCTGAGGCGGAAGCTAGGGAATTAGCTACTACAATAGTGAAAGCAAAGAAAAACATTAAGTACTGTCAAATATGTTTCAATCTTACAGATAAAGACAAGTGTTATATATGTAGCAATAAAACTAGAAATACCTCAATTCTATGTGTAGTAGAAAGCCCAAGAGACGTTATAGCTATGGAAAAAACGCGTGAATTTAAAGGCGTGTATCATATTTTGCATGGATCGATTTCTCCATTAGAAGGAATAGGTCCAGAAGATATAAAAATAAGAGAGCTTTTATATAGAATGAATGAAAACAATTTTAAGGAAGTTATTTTGGCTACTAACCCTAATATTGAAGGAGAAGCCACTGGAATGTATATTTCAAAACTACTAAAACCGATGGGAGTAAAAACGACACGAATAGCTAGAGGGATACCAGTAGGAGGAGATCTTGAATACATTGATGAAGCGACTCTTGCAAGGGCTTTAGAGGGAAGAATGGAAATATAACTTTGCACATAAATT
>JAJOKQ010000027.1 GCA_021129785.1 Clostridiales bacterium
AGCAACTTCCCATCTCCTAACACTTTACGCATAACGTCTACTCTGCCTATAGAAGGATTATACATCATGGAGAGGGAAAGGTAAAGAGAAGAATAACTTGAAAGCAGGTGACAAAATGTCATTATATAGGATGAGGGATATTGCTGTAAGAAGAAACAACATTAATATATTAAGAGGAGTATCGTTAGATATTAAAGAGGGTGAATTTGTAAACATTATAGGACCTTCAGGAAGCGGAAAATCTACACTATTGAGACTATTAAACCGATTATCTTCTATTTCAAGCGGAGAGATTTATTATTGTGGTAAAAACCTCAATGACGTAAATCCTGTTTCACTTAGAAAAGAAGTAGGCTTTGTTTTCCAAAAACCTTATCTTTTTGGTGGGAAAGTAAAAGAAAATATTGATTATCCATTATTTATTCATAATATTTCTATAGAGAATGATTATATTTTTAGTATGCTGGATCAACTAAACTTAGACCAAGACATATTAGAGAAAAACTGCAATGACCTATCGGGTGGCGAGCAGCAGCGAATTTGCCTGATAAGAACGCTAATGTTAAAACCTAAAGTTTTATTGCTAGATGAAATAACTTCGTCGTTAGATCCAGTAAATACAAAAATTGTTGAAGAATTTATCATGAAGATTTATAGTGAATTTGACATCACTATAGTGTTAGTGACGCATAATATTCAACAAGCAAAGAAAATGGGTGAAAGAACTATTTTTTTAGAAAAAGGAGAAATTGTTGAAGATGGTGAAACTAAGACATATTTTACAGATGAGAAGCAAGAGCAGATTAAAGATTTTTTTGACGAATGGTGGTAAATACGGGTGGAGATTATTGAAAGCAAACGAGTTAAAGATATACTAAGAAAGGAGTACGGAATATGAGCACTTTAACGTTAATAATGACATCAGTATTAATTCTTATTGCACTAGGGATTTCAAAAACTCAGCAACTTAATTTAGAAAAAGAAATAATAATAGGTATTGTAAGAGCAATTATTCAATTGTCACTTATAGGTGTAGTTTTGACATATATTTTTAGAATTGATAGCATTATAGTAACGACGGTTATATTATTGCTAATGGTGTATAACGCCAGTCAGATAGCAGCTAAAAGGAAAGAACGCGTAGAACGACTTAATGAAATTGCGTTCCTCTCTATTTTGGCAGGTACTACTGTGACGATGGTAGTTTTAGTGCTGGCGGGTGCGATTGAATATATTCCATCACAAGTGATTCCAGTGAGCGGTATGATTATTGGTAATGCAATGGTTGCCCTAGGACTAACCTTTAAACAGTTGCATGGTAATTACACTAGTAATTTTTATGAAATAGAAATAAAACTGGCACTAGGAGCAACAGAAAGAGTAGCTTCAATTCATTTAATTAGAGATGCAATAAGAACAGGCATGCAACCTATAGTAGACTCTATGCAAACATTAGGAATAGTTCAGCTTCCAGGTATGATGACAGGGCTTATTTTGGCAGGGCAGTCGCCTGTTTTAGCAATTAAATATCAAATAATGGTGACATTTATGTTGGTATCTGCGGTTGCGATTACAACGAGTATAGGTGCTTTTGCAACATATAGAAAGTATTTTACAGAAGAAAAAACAATTAAAGAGGATTTAACCTGACATAATACTTGCATATTCTTAGCAGGCAATTTTGCAAAGAAAGAAAAGTGATAGCGTAATATTGAAAACTGATTGAAAAAGTATTATAATGGTCTGTGAGAAAAGATTAGTGATTCATAGAGTATTAAATGACGAAAAAATATTTAGTAGAAAGCATAAAGGCAGTGAGGAGTGAAAACTTGAGTTCAACTATTTCAAAAAAATTAAGCGATAAAAAGGTATTAGATTTCAAAGGGAAGAAATTGAAAAATCAAGTAAGCGAAAAAACTAAAGGCATAACAATGTGGGCTTATGCTTTTGTAGTTCTTTTATCCGCATTTATTTTTAATTCACCGTATGAGATATTTAATGGTCTATTTAAAATAGCAACAGACCCAAGCATACTTGTATCAGATTACATGAAAATTGCAAATATTGGCGCAGCTCTATTTAATAGTGGTCTACTTATAATAATTTGTTTATTGATTGTTAAAAAAAGCAAGACAAAAATGAGTGGATTGATAATTGCAGCAATACTGACAGTTGCTGGGTTTGCTCTATTTGGGAAAAATATTTACAATATATGGTCAATACTACTGGGTGTAAAATTATACTCGATCTTTAAAGGTGAAAAATTTAGCAAAAACATAGTGGTAGCACTTTTTGGGACGGCTATTGCTCCTATAATAAGCCAAGTAAGCTTTGGGCTAGAGTTTCCAATTATAGCGGGAGTAATTGTGGGAAACGCATTAGGTTGTTTTGCAGGTTTTATTTTACCGCCATTAGCAAAACATTTTGTAAAATTCCACCAAGGATTTAATCTTTACAATATGGGATTTACAGCTGGAGTAGTTGGAATGCTATTTATGTCAGTCTTTAGAGCATTAGGAATTGAGAATGAAAAAAGAATGATATTATCAAGTGGGAACAATGAAATACTAGGAATTTATTTATTTGCTTTGTTTACAACAATGATAATTGCAGGATTCATTATGAACAATAAAACTTTTGATGGATTAAAGGACTTGCTCAACCACACTGGAAAAGGAGAAGATTTTATAGCGACAAATGGATTTGGAATAACCTTAGTAAACATGGGAATGTTAGGTTTTGTAGCTACAATATACGTTCTACTTGCAAGTGGGCAACTAAATGGGCCAACAATAGGCGGGATTTATACTGTTGCAGGATTTGCTGGTTTTGGGAAACATGTTAAAAATACAGTTCCAGTAATGTTAGGTATTGTGATAGTATCAATGGCAACACCTTGGGAGATCAACTCATTAGGAGTCTTATTGGCAGCTCTGTTTGGAACGACATTAGCACCAATAGCAGGAGAGTTTGGGTGGAAAAGCGGAATACTAGCAGGTTTCTTGCATATGGCGGTAGTAATGAATGTAGGCTACCTACATGGTGGCATGAATTTATACAATAACGGATTAGCTGGTGGGCTTGTTGCAGGTATACTTATTCCGATACTGTATTCAGTTCGCGAAAACAAACAAAAAAAAAGTAAAATTTTCGCATGCTTAGAAAAGAGACCATAGATGACTAGTCAGATAAAGATGTAAATAGAATAATAAATAGTAGAGAAGAATAAGCGCATTAATTTCAATTATGAGTTTATTTTTGTGTTTAATTTAATTTTTGACCTTTCAAAACACTAAGGGTGTTATAATATTAGAAAAGGGGGAGGTAAGTGCTATGAAAATTTTAGAATCGATTCCAAAAATCAGTCTTGGTTGTTACCCTACACCGTTTTATAAATTGAAAAATTTGAGTAAAAAAACAGGATTAAACTTGTTTATTAAAAGAGAAGATTTGTCGGGACTTGGGTTAGGTGGTAATAAGATTAGAAAATTGGAATATTTACTTGCAGATGCAAAGCAGAAAAAATGTGACGTTGTTATTACAACTGGAGCAGCTCAATCGAACCATGCAATGCTGACAGCAGCGGCATGTCGAGTGCTAAATCTTGAGCCAATTCTAGTATTAAAAGAAAGAGGCGTAACATCATTAAGGGGAAATCTACTCTTAAGCAAAATATTGGATTCAGAAGTGCATTTTGTTGATACAGACGATAAAGAAATAGTAAATGCGAAAATAGACACTATAATGAAACAACTAGAATTTAGTGGGAAAAAACCATATTTCATTCCGACTGGAGGTTCTGTTCCATTAGGGGTGCTTGGATATGTGAGTGCAGTTTTTGAAATATTTAATCAGGCGGAGCATGATGATGTTAGGATTGACCATATTGTATGTGCCACAGGATCAGGTGGAATTCAGGCAGGATTGATAGCTGGAGTAGAACTATTAAATAAGAGTGTTAAAGTAACGGGGATAAATATATCTTCTAACAAAGAACTGCCAGAAATTGTAGCTAACTTGGCAAATGGAGCTTTTGGATTATTATCTTCTGATAAAAATATTATAAAAGAAGAAATAATAGTTGAAGATTATGTAGGAGAGGGATATGCAATTCCATCTAAAGAAGGCACTGAAGCTATAAAGACAGTTGCTAGAAGTGAAGGCATAATGCTTGATCACGTATATACTGGGAAGGCTTTTGGTGGCTTGCTATCATTATCGGAACAAGGTTATTTTGAAAAAGATGAAAATATATTGTTTATTCATACGGGGGGTCTCCCGGCTTTATTTGCGATAGATGTTAAGTTTTAATTTTGGATTTGCTCGTGTAGTTATCTTCTTTAATAGCTATTTTTAGATTAATGAGAAGATGAAGATACCACGGTTTCGAGCAACGCGGAAAAACTTTTTAAAAAAACTGTTGACAACCTAAACAAAAGATGATAGACTAATCAAGTCGCTAAGAAATGACGAAGCAAAAACGAAGTAGTTTTGACAAAGAGAACTAAACGTTCGAGCGAGCATAGCGAGTAAGAACTGCTCTCAAACTAAAAACAGTTTTGGCGAAATAGAATTATGTAAATTCTGGGTGAAACAACAAAGCGATTCACACGAAATCAAAGATTTCTGTTCTCTGCTTTAAGGCGCACCGAAGAAGAGCGAGAGAAACGTACAACGGTACGAGAACGAGAGATG
>JAJOKQ010000142.1 GCA_021129785.1 Clostridiales bacterium
TCTTTCATTACAACAATTCTATCACCCATTGTCATTGCTTCTGTTTGGTCATGTGTAACATAAATAAATGTAGTTTGAAGCTTTTGGTGTAGTTTTGATATTTCTGTTCTCATTTGCACTCTAAGTTTTGCATCAAGATTTGATAAAGGTTCATCCATTAAAAATACTTTGGGCTTCCTTACAATAGCACGCCCTAGAGCAACACGCTGTCTTTGTCCGCCTGATAGCGCCTTAGGTTTTCTTTTTAAAAGATCTTCAATATCTAATATTCTTGCAGATTCTGTTACTCTTCTTTTTATTTCATCTTTTGGTACTTTCTTTAGTTTAAGTCCAAACGCCATGTTGTCATAAACCGTCATATGCGGATACAACGCATAGTTTTGAAAAACCATTGCAATATTTCTATCTTTTGGAGCTACATCGTTTACAAGATTATCATCTATATACAGTTCGCCTTTTGATATTTCTTCTAATCCTGCAACCATTCTAAGTGTTGTAGATTTACCACAACCTGAGGGGCCTACTAACACCAAAAATTCCTCATCTTTGATTTCTAAGCTAAAATCTTTTACTGCTTCAACGTCTCCAGGATAAACTTTATATATATTTTTCAAAGTAACTCCAGCCAACTAAATCTCCTCCTAATACTTTCTTAAAATCATTTTAATACATTTTATCGATTAAATCTATTGTAACTTTGCACAATATTAGGTACACTTGAATTAATCTAAATTTTTTAAAAAAATGCATACGTTTCTTTCTTACGCATGCTTAATTTTGATCATCACTGGGTAAGTATAAGTTATCCCTTTGGTAAACTACTATCTTGTAAAGGAAGTGCATTATGAAGAAGATTTACTTGGCTGATTTACAAAATGATACAGCAGTAGATTGCGACTTATGCAACGCTTATGGCGCAGTCCTAATACGAAAAGGCACTAAAATAACAATGCAACTAAAGCAAAAATTATTAAATAATAATGTTGAATTTTTCTTTACTCCTAGCGAGCTTACTCCATCCATAAATACATATCTGGATTTGTTTGATACTTTCACAATTGAAAAAATGGAAAAAGCTAATAAGGTCTATGAAGAATCCTTCGACAAATTAGCAACTCAGTTTGAATTCTTCAAAGAGAATCATCATATAGATAAGAAAGTCATCGCCGACATAGGCAATCAACTAGTAGATAGCATATCTGGTAATGACCAAATTTTTGTAGGGATACAGGGAATTAAAGAAAAAGATTATTATACATATATTCACTCTTTAGATGTGGCTGTATTTGCAATCATATTCTCAAATAGCTTAAATTTTTCTGATTCTGAAACCCGTGAAATCGCTCTAGCTGCCCTACTACATGATATTGGCAAAATTCAAATACCAGATGATATACTTACTAAGCCCAGTAGGCTCACTATCTCAGAAATGAATCAAATGAAACAGCATCCAGTAATTGGATACAATATTTTGAAAAACGAATTAGATTACCCCGATTCTATTGCTTTAATTGCATTGCAACATCATGAAAAATTCAATAGAAAAGGTTATCCTTTTAGCGTTTCTTGGGATTCAATACATCTACATTCTAAAATGGTAGCTATTTGCGATATTTATGATGCTGTAACAGCAAATCGGGTATACCGAAAAGGAATGCTCCCTCATCAAGCCATTGAGTTTATAATGAGTATTGCAAACTCGGAATTAGATTATTCTCTGACCAAGCAATTCGTACGTAGTATTGCTCCATACCCACTTTTTACAAAGGTCTTATTAAATACAGGAGAGGAAGGCGTTGTTGTTAAACTTCATGACAACTACCCTCATCGACCTGTTGTAAAGCTGTTAAATACTAATGTTTCTTGTGATTTAATGATCGAGTTGACTGTTTTTATTAGTAAAGTTCTTTAGTAGGCGCATTCCATTGAGTATAACAATAATTGCTGCTCCAGTATCTGCCACTATTGCCATCCACATATTTGCAAGTCCCAGTACAGCTAGTGTCATAAATATAGCCTTTAATGATATTGCAAATACTATGTTTTGTTTGATTATTCTAATAGTCTTTTTGCTAAGATCAATAATATATGGGATTTTCATAAGCTCGTCACCCATTAAAACTATGTCTGCCGTTTCCAAGGCTGAATCTGTCCCTATCGCACCCATTGCTATACCAACATTAGCTTTTGCTAGTGCAGGACCATCATTTATGCCATCTCCTACCATAGCAACTCTTTTTCCTTTATCAATGTACTCATCAACAATAGTAAGTTTATCCTCTGGTAACAGATTACTTCTAAAATCTTCTAGCTCAAGTTTAGTAGCTATACTTTTCGCTGTCCCTTCATTGTCTCCTGTTAACATAACAACTTTTTCAATATCCATACGATTTAAGCATCTAATGGCTTCTTTACTATCGCTTCGTAAGTCATCTGATAGGGTGAACACAGAAATTATTTTCTCTTTCGTCCCTAATATTATTTTACTTACACTCCCTTTTTGATTGTCGTTATTTACATCTCTTATTTTATCAATATTTATTCCAATTTCTTCAAACAACCTCATATTCCCTAGGTAATAATGAGTGTCTTCAATCACGCCTTCTACACCTTTACCTATGATGGCTTTAAAGTTTTTCACTTTAAAATTAAGAGAGTATCCTTTTTTATTTGCTTCTGCAATTATTGCCTTCGCTATTGGATGTTCTGATGAATTCTCTAGCACACCTGCAATCTTAAGTGGATCAGGGCAATTGGTATCATCAATTACTTGAATGTCTGTAACAACTGGATTCCCTTTCGTTAATGTCCCAGTTTTGTCTAAGGCGATTACATCTACGCGTCCAATTTCTTCAATGTAAACTCCACCCTTTACTAATATGCCCTCTTTCGATGCATTTCCTATTGCTGATACAATAGCCACAGGTGTAGATATTACTAGTGCACAAGGGCACGAAATAACTAGTAGTATTAAAGCTTTCCTAAACCAAATTTCAAATGGCTGTGCAAATAAAACTGGAGGAATTGTCGCAATCAACACTGCTAAAATTACGACGAATGGAGTATAGTAATTTGCAAATTTATCCACGGTTTGTTGAATAGGCGCTTTTTTACTTTGCGCCTCTTGTATTAATCGAATTATATTTGAAAGTTTCGTATCTAAAAACCTTCGTAACCTGTATCTCTAAAAATCCGTGCCCGTTAATTGTTCCTGCATAGACTCCGTCGCCTATGTTTTTTTCTACTGGTATCGATTCCCCTGTAATTGCAGCTTGATTGACCATTGAATGCCCGTCAATTACACGCCCGTCAATAGCTATTCGCGTTCCAGGCTTAATCAATATAATATCATCCACTTTAAGGGTTTCCACTGGAACTGTTTTACTACCACTTCTTGTTTTTAACAGTGCTTCATTTGGCGCAAGTTCTATCAAACTCGATATAGATTTTTTTGTCTTACTCATAGTAAAGCTCTGCAACGAATTCCCTATTGAAAATAGAAATACTACTAATGCACCTTCTGAAAATTCACCAATTAGTGTAGCTCCGAATATAGCTATAAGCATTAGAACATTCATATCTAGGTTTTTTACTTTCAAAGATGCTATTCCTCGTTTACTTATTTCATATGACCCCACAATAATTGCTAGTATGAAAAAAACATTCCCTAGATTTTTTTCTCCTAAATATATGTTTGTTATTGCTCCTAAAAGTATAAAAAAACCTGATAAAATAGTCGTTATTGTCCCTATATTGATCCAAGAGTTGGTGAAGCTTTTTTTACCAACAATTTTTTCCTGTTTTTGATCCAGCTTAGTTTTGTAGCCCGTTTTTTTGACTTGCTTGATAATCTCTTCTAACTCATTAGTATGTTCTACACGCATCTTACCTGAAAAAAAATCTACTTCTACTTTATTAACACCTTCTACTTTTTTCATTGTTTTAGTTAGTCCTATCGCACAATCTGGGCAGTCAAGCCCTTCTATAATAATTTCACTATTATTAATAGTATACGGTTTTTCTGTTTTTAATATGCTTTCCATATTGCATCCCACCTTTATAGTTTCTAATCTGTCCATACCACTATTCTATGTCGTTTAAACCATGTAACCCATGGGGGCCAGGCTTAACTTTTGCCCGTTGTCCTATATTTTCTAATTATGTGTTATGTGGCTAATTCCTTGCTCCAATACTTTTATTACATGCTCATCGTCTAGTGAGTAATATACCACCTTCCCTTCTCTTCTAAATTTTACTAATCTTGTATCTTTTAGTGTTCTTAGCTGATGTGAAACTGCAGATTGACTTAATTCGAGCGACGTTGCAATATCACAAACGCACATTTCACTTAAATATAGTGCGTACAGGATTTTAATTCTTGTTGGATCCCCAAATACTTTAAAGAACATCGCTAAATCATTGATTTTGTCATCTTTTAGAACGTTTTTTTTAACGTTTTCAATTGTTTTTTTGTGGAATCCATGCGGTCCACAACTTCCATTCTTTGTCATTTGAATCACCTCAATCATATGTTCGTATGAGCATGTGTTCATATGTACATTATAGGTCTTTTTTCTTAGATTGTCAACCCTTTTAGTATTTTTGCAGCACTGAAGATTAAATTCCTTAATTGTAAAACTAAATTCCACTGTTTACCGTAATAGGGGTGGAATTTAGT
>JAJOKQ010000014.1 GCA_021129785.1 Clostridiales bacterium
TTCTTATTTTTTCATCACTATATACTATAAAAAAAGTTATTCCGTCTAGCACATTAAAACTAGCTTCAGACATTTTTTTATGAATGTCTTCTCGATGTTTATTCTTAATTCTAATGTTCAATGTTTTTCCCTTTTCTTCTTTGTAACTATATTCTGAGACCACATTATTTACCGTGTCAATAATTATTTGTTCTTTTTCTTCAACCGTAATTCCAAATTCACTTATATCTTTATATAATCTGCTCCCATCATTTTTATAAAAATAAGCTAGGTTGTTATTGGTACTTAAATAAACTATCTCACCCATATAATTGTACGTAAAGAAAATAGGTATTTCCCACCTGCTTTCGTCAACAGCGTAGTACATACGATTATGTTGCACAAGAATCTTTACGTTAATATTTGATATTATTTTTTCTCTTTTTCTATCGTTAGTAAAATTTTGGAGTAGCATGCCATAGAATGAGCTTAACAATTTATCTTTGTCTACAGTTATCTCAGTTTTGAATTGATCTTTATTTACACCTACTTCATCACCTTTAGTCAATTCTTCTTTTTGAATAGAATTAATCAAAACTTTAGATGATAAAACCAGCCTTCGTTTAACATCTATTACCTCATGGTGATTCTCAACTAAATTAAACATAGGTAAAAATAAGAATATTGCCATAATTAGTATTATTATCAAAGCAACTATTTGTCCCACAAAAACACCTCTATTGTTGATTAAAACTTATTTTCTTTATATTTCCATCTTCATAATATTCAAATGCTCTAATAAAATCTCCATTGTCAAAAACGTAATTTTCTCCTGTGTTTTTTCTCTCATCTTCACTATCACCGTAATAAAGATTTGAAGCAAATATATACTCATGCATGTGCGAACCATAGTACTTTCCATTAGAATTCATTTTTGTAACCACAAATATTGCTACACTTTCATCTGATGCATTTTCCCAAATACTGTGAATAACATCATATCCTTTTACTAAATCTTTGTAGCTTTTTGTAATTAAACCGGTCATCATTGAGCTTATTCTTATATCTAGCTTACGAGTTGCACTCTCACTGTACATGCTACTATTTAATAGCCTCCCAAATAAAGTCAAGTCTCTATCTTCTAAATAAACTGTTATTTTGTCTCCACGCCTTAACCTACGATCAATAATAGTTTCATTATCAAAATAAACATCGTATACACCATCTTTTATAAGCTTTTCTAGTTTGAGTTTTATTTTGTAATTCCCTAGCCTACTAAGACTTTCGTTTAAAGAGTCATATGCTCTCTTGCTAAATATGCCATTTGTACTTATGGACTCTACAGTATGATAATTTAACATATTAACCGATTCTTTTAAGTTTAAGTGCATAAAGTAGGTAGCTACTAGTAACATAAAGAGCATAATAAATATTATTGAAACTAAGCCAGCTATTGTTTTTCCTATCATCTACTCAAATCGACTTGTATAAATGTCACTTCTGACAAAATTCCATTTGCATCGTACTCTTTCGTCATTTCAAATAAAGCCCCTTCTTTTACCATATCGATCTCTATTACTGTAGTTCCATCGTGCTTAAAAACGTTTATATTTTCTATTCCCAAACTCAGTTCGTACCCTTTCAACGTATTTCCTGTCACAATGCTAGGGTCTTGCAACATCAATTTAACTTTATGTTGCTCCATTGCTGCCTGGTCACCTATATCTTTTGCGCCTGCTACTTGTCCTAAAATTGCGTATCCTATTAAACCTAATACTAGTACTATTCCAACTATTGTTGCTATTGCTTTATCCATTTCTTCACTCCTTAATTATTTTTTGCGCTTCCATTATTCTAATTTTCCCATACTTACTTCAATTCACTAAAATTCACTTCAACTATCTTATTGTTTTCATATAAGATTTCTTTTTCAAATTTCATTTCAAATGGGATATTATATGCTGACGAATCATAGGTTTCTAATCTAAAGCTCCTTTCATTCCCATCAATCAGAACATTAATTTGAACATTACTATCTTTACTAAAATATCTAATGATTGATATAACTTCACTTCCATGTAGAGAATCTTTTTGCAGTGGAATGAAGTCAACCTCCCCAACTTTCTCCATTTCATGCGTTTGCTCTGCACTCAACCTAATAATATCAATATTCCCGCGCCATAAATTAATTCCTATCATCAGTAATCCTAAAGTTACAACTGAAATTATTAGTGTTGCAATTACTTCTTTCATTCCTGTTATCCCCCATTCTCTAAAATCTTTCTTGCTAAAAATCATATGATATTTACTCGCCACGCCTAAATAAACTGACTCATATCGTATGCAAACAACCACGGAACAAGCATATACATTGTAATTATTGCTATTATTAAAAAACATCCAATTATACCTATAGCATTAATAAGTTCCATTTGTTTTTTTACTGCTCTAATTTCTCTTCTTTTTTCAATATAGAATTCACTCTTAATATTCTTTATTGCTTGTGCAAAATTATAATTATTAGCTTGGTCTAGTTTTTCATAAAATAGCTTTACATCAATATCCTTACACTCACGTATTAGGTCTAAATATATTACTTTACTGTCAATTGAGTTCTTATAGTTTAGTTTTTGAATCTCTTTAAGTGTAGTAGAATAATATTTAGATTTAGAAATCAGTATAGATAATAACTCCATAAAATTAACTGGCTCTATTGAGCCATTTAGTATTATCAATCGCTTCAAAAATCTCAACTCTTTCTTCGCATTTTTAACCGAGAAAAAATTAAAAATGAGCAATGCTATTTCTGGTATGCTATAGCAAAAAAATATTATTATAAGAATTCTTATAGTGTTAATTTCTCTTGCCAATACATAATCTATCGCTCTATAATAAACCTTGTTTATAGCAGTTACTTCTGGTATCTCTAGTTCTAATCCTAAACTTTTAACATGGATACGTATTTCTGCCTTTATTTCTTCTTTGCTCAATTCTATAATTTCACCAATAGTCTTCTTGTTAAGCAATCTGTCAAGCAATGCGATCTCTTGATTTAATGCCTTTTCTATGTCCACATTTTTTCTGCTATATTCATACACTGCATCGTATTTATACTCAAATGTACCCATTATTTTTTCTGTAATAATAGCTATATTCGTCTCTCTTATTGATAGTATTAATACTACTGTAATAATTAAGATAATCGCTTTTACTACCAACAAATCAGCCAAGTTTATTTTTGTAAATCTCAACTGTTGGATGTAGAATCGATTTATTCTGACCAAATTTTTCCCTTTGAATATCTCCGCAATATAATCACAGTATTTTTCATACAAATTCCGGTTAATATCACTAATCTTTTTTATTTTAAATCTTCTCACTTTGCTAAATAAGTAAATCACGACTAATACAAATGTAAAAATCAAAGGCAATACAAAATAATAGCTATATAATTCCATCTCTGTTCCTCTCCAAGAGTATAATCATCACTTTTTGAACATTCCCTCAAGATACTCTCTCTAGTAATAACAAAGTTCCCATATATATTAACAACACAATCATTATAATTATCTTTAGACTAATTCCTGCTGGGCTACTATAGAATTCTATTGATTTTTCTCCTAAAGCTTGATTGTTAAACCTCTCTAGCCAAATTATCCCATATGGTGTAAACAACGAGATAACTATATACATCCTGCTAGTAAACGCTAAATCTTTGCGGTTCTCAATATCAATCAAAATTTCTTCTGTTACGGCTTCAAACTGTTGTTGTATACTCTCTTTCCCACCTTTATAATATGCTTGCCTAATTAGATTAAGCAGTATTGTTAAATATTCGTCTTTGTATATTTCTTCCATGTTAGAGAAAGCTCTTTCAATTTTTTCTGGATCGTTTTTCCGTAGAACATTTCTAATTTTAGTCATCTCCCTTTTTACAGCACTGTCGAAATCCTCCAACGATATATCAATGACCTTTAAGATATCACCTTCAGTAGTGAATCTGCTATTAAGAATTTTATATGTTTTTGGCAGCTGCGATGTAAATCGCATTCTCACCATTAAATTAAGCGTATATAAAGCAAGTTTAATCAGCAAAATAAATAGCACATAATAAAAAAAGAACACGTACCACAATGTAACATTCTGAGGAAATATTGCGACCAATGAAATAACAATAAACATGTTAGCAATTATAAAAAATAACGTTGCACCTTCTTCGTTCTTTTCAATGGATTTATTATTAAATACACTCAATTTTAATGCTAAAAATCTAATAAATCTCCTCAAGATCATTATTTTAGCCAGTGCCATATAAAATTTTCTTGACGTAGATAGCTGCTTGCTCCTAACTGTAAATTTTTTTCTTCTATATCCCTTTACAAGTTCTTTAAGTAGGAGCTGAAGTAATATAATTATTCCAACTAAAAACAAAACCCACAATATAATATTTGAATAGCCCAAATTCTCATTATGTACTACGTTAATCACACTAATTATATTCACATTCTCACCACCCTGCTCCTTAATTGTTACTGCAATTTTCTGCTCTTGGGGCTTTATATCAGCTTTATTCTAATCTTTAATATAGT
>JAJOKQ010000148.1 GCA_021129785.1 Clostridiales bacterium
TTCACAAGAAGGGACTCTAGAGCAAACATTTATTAAGTTGACTGGAAGGGGGCTCATATAATGAGCAAACTTTTAAATCTGTATATGCAAGATATGAAATTATTACTGAGATACTCATTTACATGGTTAATGGTTGGAACAATACTTATTTTTCTTTCTATGTATCACTTTATGCTTTCTGATACAGTAGAGCACGACCAGACTATGTACTTTGTTGATGATAGCGCAGGAAGCATAGTGGAAGTTGCTTTAACTGGAGAAAATGCTGAAAACATAGTTTTTGTAAATAGCATAGAGGAGCTAGAAGAGCTAATTCTCGAGAAAGAAACACAGGTGGGAATTGTTTTTTCTGGGACTATGCAAGAACCTAAATTTACAATTGTACATGGTGAAACCATGAGGCAAGAAAATGTGAATTTAATTGGTGCATTATTAAAAAACATGATTTTGAATATGGGCGGAGTTAGTATGGATGAGGAGTATTCAATAAAGTTCTTGGAGCATAGAACCGAGCCAATCCCGCAAAATAAAATGTCGTTACCACTTATACTAACGTACGAAGTTGTATTTTTTAGTTTTTTCTTAAGCGCTGTGTTTATATTTCAAGAAAAAGCCGAAGGAAGCACGAGAGCCTATAGAGTTGCGCCAGCAGGAACTGCAGTATATATCGTTTCTAAAACTCTGGTTTATATAACTAAAGGTGTTGTATATGGGACTTTATTGTTACTTTTAACAATAGGACCGAGGGTCAATTTTTTACTACTAATTCCTGTAATGGCTTTAGGAATATCCCTCTTTACATTTTTAAGTATGAGCATTGCTACATATTACAGCAATATTTCTGAATGGGTGCTAGTAGGTATGATGGGAATGATAGTTGGCGCTTTACCAATTTTTACAATTTTGATTCCGACATTTTCGCCTTTTTATATTGAATGGATACCTTCGTTTCCGGTGTTATATAGTTTTAGAGAAATATTGTTTCCTTCGGGACTTGACTTAAGTAGGCAAATATTCCACTTGATTGGATTTAATGTTGTCGCCTATATAATATGCCACCTACTTGTGAGTAAAAAACTTATGAAGGAGGGAGTATAATGGGAAAAATTACAAACATGATTAAGAAAGACTTTATTGTAGCTTCAAGAGACCGCAGGATGGCAGTAGTTTTTTTCTACGCGATAATACTTGCACTTGTAGTTAGAGCGTTTGTCCCAACGGTAGAAGGGGCGCAAGTGAAGTTTGCAATAGACGAAGGTGTTAGTGAAGAAATAATAATGCAAATTAAAGAATTTGGAACTGTAGATGTGCATGAAAGCATTGAATCTGTTCATGAGAGAGTAGGGAGAGTTGATTCAGTTGCAGGAATTGTGATGGACGGTGAAAAACTACAATTAGTGTTTGAAGGCAATGAACACGAAGCGCTAATTGAGACGTATAAAATTATAATTAATGAGATTACTTCGCCAGATATTGGGATACCTATTGATTATAGAGCCGCTGAGGAAAAAGGATCAATACTAATGCATCTTCTAACAGTAATATTAGTAGCATTGGCTACCTACATGGGTGGACTTATTGCAGGCTTTACTATTGTGGACGATAAAGAGACAAAAACTATTAGAGCAATAGTTGTTTCGCCTTTAAGTGTATACCAGTATATAGTGAGTAAATATGCTACCGCCGTTGCTGTGGGATTATTTGGAACAATAGGTGCTTCTGCGATTTTAGTGGGAGGATCAGTGGACTATATCAGAGTAATACTAATAACTGTCTTTTCAAGTACTATGGTGGTGGCGACAGCGATTTTTATAGGGCTGAAAGCAGAGAATCAAATGGGGGCATTGGTTTTGCAAAAGGTTACAGGGTGGATTTATATGATAGTGCCAATACTATCATTTTTCATAGCTGAAAGATGGCAATTTGTACTTTATCCTATACCAACTTATTGGCAGACTATGATAATAAGAAATGTTTTCATGGGCGGAACACAAAAGTTTGATTTCTGGTTTTCAGGCGCTATGACATTTGTGTCGGGGGCATTGTTGCTCGCCTTGGTACTTAATGCTTTTAGAAAGAAAGTACGTATTTGATTGACGCCACTGTTAATAAAGCAACGGGTAAGAGTTGCTGTTTTTGACACTACGTTGCTTTCTGAGGAGGTGATATTATGACTGGATTGCAAATTTTAGGAATCGTGGCAATTGTATATGGAATACTCGTGATTTGGATAGCTGCAATGAAGCCGAAAAAAATTTGGGGAATGCAAAAAATACAAGCCTTCGTGCAGCTGTTAGGAGAAAAAGGAATTGTGATATTTTTCGGTGTTTGGGCAATTATAGTTATCGCTTTAGGTGTTTGGTTAGTTGTAAGATAATAAAAAGATGAGAGGCGGTTGTAGCTTCTCATCTTTCTAAGAATAATTGTGTTAGTTTGTGGCTGCTATAGCAGAGTTCAATGGGGTCAGGCTAGAACACGTAAAACAGCACAATGTAACTGTCTAAAAAACATTTCGTAAGCTAACATGGAGTAACTAGTGTGAAATATCTTTAAGAAGAGAAATGAATAGCCTGTTTTGCTCCATTGTTCCTATAGAAACTCTAATGTAGGTCTTATACATCGGTCTAATAATCATACCTTTTTGCTGCAGAAGCCTAAAGACTTCTTGACAGTCTTTTTTTACGTCAATGAAAATATGATTAGTTTCTGAAGGGGCATACCAAATACCAAGTTCTTTAAAAGCAGAATACAAGTATTCTTTTCCCTCTAAATTAAGATCATAACTTTTCTTTAAGAAAGCATCATCTTTAAGCACGGCTATTGCAGCAACTTGAGCAGCGGTGTTAACGTTGAAAGGCCTCTAGTTTTATTAATATTAGCAATAATTTCTTCGGATGCAAGGGTGTAACCTACTCTAAGTGCAGCTAAACCATATATTTTAGAAAATGTACGCATAATAAGCACATTAGGATACTTATCAAGCAGTTTTATACTATCTTTAGGAAAATCATCGCTAGTGACATATTCGTTATATGCTTCGTCGTACACAATTACTATATTTTTAGGTGCAAAATTCAAGAAATCAATAAGTGTTTTTTCTGTAAACATAGTACCAGTTGGATTGTTAGGGTTACATAGCCAGATTAACCTAGTTTTATTTGTAATTGCTTTTTTCATAGCATCTAAATCATAAGTGAAATTATTTAGCGGCAGAATTATTGGTACGGCACCCATCATTTTTGTTGTTGTCAAGTATCTAGGGAAAGTTATATCAGCTAGAATTACTTCATCACCATCATTAAGAAAAGTTTTAGCAATTTGGTCTACCATTTCGTCTGAGCCACTACTTGGAAGAACTTGCTCTAAAGAAAGATTAAGCTTCTTTGCAATTACTTCTTTTAGGTCAGTGCAGTTTCCATCAGGGTATAAGCTAAGACTATCTAAAATTGACCTTATTGCATCTTGTGCTTTAGGAGAGCTCCCGAGTGGATTTTCGTTTGAAGCTAATTTGATAACTTAAGTTAATCCGTATTCTTTTTTAACATCTTCAATAGGCTTGCCTGGATTATAAGGCATGAGATCTTTGATTTGTGGGCGGTACTTAATGTCCATGATTTATCACCTCTAAGTAGTTTTTCATCCACTTTAGTATACATACAAATATTGAGGGATGCAAAAAAATCTTATCATAACGCTTACCAACCTCTTTCAATCTCAATGTCCTCTAACACATTTTGATTTAGATTAAACCAAAACACTTCTCCGCGGTTTCTTCCGTGACCTAGTAAGTTTAGTTTCGTCGGTTTATTCTTTCCGTATATACTTCCTGTGTCTTCGCCCCACCCTTTTGCATTTACGTTGTAGTTATATTCTAGCCCATTAGATTTTTTTGCTGTTATATCAATTACTACTAAAAGTCTATGGTCAAAATGATTACGATTAACTAGATCTAATTCTCTTCCTCTTTTTACTGCTCTTGTTTCTGGTGGAAGGTACAATATGAACTCCCATGTATTTTTCTTGTTGTCGGCAGGGTTAGTTTTATAAGGATTTCTATGATCTTCTGCTTTTAATGTAAGGTTATATACTATTTGGTTATATTGGCTGTCTTGAATTTTTACAAATTCTTCATTATCATCGTATACATATATATCTACATTATGAAGCTTGTTCATTCTATCTAATGCATGGTATGTTACGTCTATTTCGATTTCATCATATTCTCCGTCTAATCCCAGACTGTCAATTTCAAATTCTACTATATTCCCAAGTCTTACCCATTTATGTTTGTCATTTATGTATACTGGCATGTCTTTTATTTGTATTCCTTCTGTTTTTAAGTTAGTAGGTTGGTTGTTAGGTTTAAGGAAATTATCTTTCCAATGAATATCGTATATGTTAGTTATTCTTAAGTTTTCTAGTTTTAGTTGTTGTAGTTCAAATTCTACTGTTTGTGCTTGGAAATTGGGAACTGCTAATGCATGGTTTATGGCATATGCTCTAAAGCTTGCT
>JAJOKQ010000123.1 GCA_021129785.1 Clostridiales bacterium
AGCACTTTATCCACTGCTAAAACTAAGACAAGTATGCTAGATGAATACATGATTACTTTTATTGGTCTTTTTTTAAAAAGATTATGGAATATTATTGATGAAATAAAAACAAAACTTACAAGTAAAATATATGTGTTTGTGAGGTTTATTCCCCCGAGCAACGGCAGTAGTAATAAGCCCTGCATTCTTTTTCATCAATATCCGAATTACCAATTACAGCTGTTTTGTAGCCGTTTCTAGTTAATATTTCGCCTAGCAAACCAGGAGTAGCTGCAAAACTACCTTTATGGTTTTGATTAATAAGTTTATTAATATCTAAATTGATAATTTGACTACCAACTGATTTCTTTCCTGTGCGTCTATAATAGATCGATGCATTCTTGTTGTTTGCAAGAGCAAAGGTTGATGAATCTTCCGAAGCAACTGCTCTTGTTCCCCAGCCTAATGTAGCATATGAACTTGTTGCATTATAACCTGTGGCACTTCTTGAATTCATTAGCGAAATAGAAGAATTTCCAATTAGTTTCATTGTGTATTTCATATTATACAAATCAGTAGAATTTACATTGTTCACTATTAACATTATAAACTTTTTTCCATTCGCACCATTATTATCAAATGCTTCACTAGAATCTACTTTCACCATAATTGTTAAAATGACAACAAGTATAAATATCGCTACTCTACAGCATTTCAAAAATGAAACCTCTACTACTTGCTTAGATAATTACTGATTAATTCTTCTAACAACTCATCTCTTTCTAATTGCCTAATAACGCTTCTGGCATTATTATGACTTGTTATGTATGTTGGATCACCAGACAATAAGTACCCAATAAATTGGTTCGTTGGATTATATCCTTTTTCATCTAATGCTGCAAATACTTCAGTGATAATCTCGCGAGCTTTTTTTTGTTTTTCTGTATCAATACTAAATTTCATTGTAGAATCCATATTACTAGTCATTCTTTCATTCTCCTCTCACTTAATTTAACACTATTTTATCATAATATTCATATCTTAATCAACTTTAACTCATATTTCTTTGTATCTCCTTACTAAAATCTACAATTCTCTTAATTTATCTTCAATTGTTTTTATAACTGATTCCAAAGCCGCATTAATCTTCTCTGGATGTTTCCCGCCAGCTTGCGCCATATTAGGTCTACCGCCGCCACCGCCACCAGTGATTTTAGCGACTTCTTTTACTAGTTTTCCTGCATGAAGTCCCTTTTGTATTAAATCTTTAGTAACAACTGCACCGAAGCTAGCTTTACCTTTAATTTCACTCGCTAATAATATTATCCCTGACACCATTTTATCCCTTAAAACGTCAGCGATTTTTCTTAGGTCTTCAACATTTGAAACTTCAATTTTTTTAACTAAAATTTTAACATCCTTAATCACTAAAACATCTTTTAAGATGGAGTCAGTTAGAACACCAGCTAATTGTGAATTTAAGTTGTTAATCTCTTTTTCTTTTTCTTTCAGGTCAGCCATTAGTATTTCAATACGATTTACCAACAAATGATCTTGAGTTTTTAGCATATTAACAATTTTCCCTAGCGTTTCTTGTTTTTCTTTCACGTACAGATAAGATTCAACTCCAGTAGTTGCCTCTATTCTTCTAATACCAGCAGCAACTCCGCTCTCGCTTTCAATTAAAAACATATTTATTTCACTGCTGTTTTTTACATGGCAACCTCCACAAAGTTCTATACTATAGTCACCTACTTTAATAACTCTTACTTTTTCACCATATTTTTCTCCAAACAATGCCTCAGCTCCTAATTTCTTAGCTTCTATCATTGTAGTTTCCAAAAAAGTAACATCTCTCGATTTTAAAATTTCTTCATTAACTTTTTTCTCAATTTCTTTGATTTGTTCCCTAGTCAAGGCTTCAAAATGTGTAAAGTCGAATCTAAGTCTTTCAGGGGTTACTAATGAACCTGCTTGTCCAACATGTTCTCCTAAAACCTCCTTTAGTGCTTTATGTAAAATATGAGTAGCAGTATGATTTCTAACTATTTTTTGTCTTCTATTTATATCAATTTTTACTTTTACTATGTCTCCCACTTTTAAATTGCCAGCATCTACTCGCGCAATATGATGAATTCTGTTGTTTGAACCCTTTTTTGTGTCTAACACAGTAGCTCTCATATTCTTATTAAACATAATGCCACTATCTCCTACTTGCCCACCACTTTCTGCATAAAAAGGAGTTTTATCAAGAATTATAACTATTTCACTTGTTTCATCGTTATCATTATTAACTATTGCGAGTACGGTGCTCTCGCTTTCAAAGCATTCATACCCAATAAATTTGGATGTAATCGTGTTGTCTAACTCACTGAAAATATCATCTTTCCAGCCAACAACATCACCTTTAAGTCTTGCTTTTCTCGCTCTTTCTCGTTGTTTATTCATTTCTTGCTTAAATCCTACTTCGTCTATCCCTAATCCTTCTTCAGCAACAATTTCTTTAGATAAGTCCAAAGGAAAACCATATGTATCGTATAGTTTAAAAGCAAGTTTTCCTGATATGATTTTTTCTTCGCTATTTTTTGCTTCCACAATATATTTTTTAAGTATATCTAGTCCTTGCTCAAGAGTCTCTAAAAAACGCTTTTCTTCAGATAAAAACACTTTAATTATAAATTCCTTCTTTTCTCTAAGTAGTGGATAACTGTTTCCATACATATCTATAACGCTATCAATAATTCTATATAGAAATACTTCATTATTGCCTAGAAGTTTACCATGACGGGCTGCTCTTCTTAGCAACTTTCTTAGTACATACCCTCTTCCTTCATTGCTTGGAACTATTCCATCGCTAACCATAAAAGCTATTGTCTTAACATGATCAGTTATTATTCTCAAAGAAAGATCTTTTTTGTTGTTTTCTCCATATTTTACTTTTAGAACATTGCATACTTTTTCTAATATCTTCCTAATAGTATCTATTTCAAATATAGAATCAACATCTTGCATTATACATGCTACTCTTTCTAGTCCCATTCCTGTGTCTATATTAGTGCTTGGTAAATCGTGATAAACACCTTTTTCATCTTTGTTAAACTGCGTAAAAACATGGTTCCAAATTTCAACATACCTATCACAATCGCAAGCTGGCTTGCAATCTGGATTTTGACATCCATACTTTTTTCCTCTATCATAAAATATTTCTGAGCATGGACCACATGGTCCTGTTCCTATTTCCCAAAAATTATCTTCTTTTCCTAAGCGAACAATTCTTTCTTTAGATATCCCAATTTTCTTCTCCCAAATCTCAAAAGCTTCATCATCATCTATGTAAACAGAAGCCCATAATTTATCTATTGGCATTTCAAGGTGTTTGGTAATAAACTCCCAACCCATTTCAATTGAACCTTCTTTAAAATAATCTCCAAAAGAAAAGTTGCCAAGCATTTCAAAAAAAGTAGCATGTCTTGCTGTCAGTCCAATATTTTCTATATCGCCTGTTCTTATGCATTTTTGACAAGTCGCCATTCTTCTATATGGTGGCTCTTCTGTTGCAGCAAAATATGGTTTTAAAGGTGCCATTCCAGCATTAATCAGCAACAAACTTTTATCTTTTTCTGGCACTAGTGAGTAACTTGGAACAACTAAATGGTCTTTTGATGCAAAAAATTCTAAGAATAACTTTCTTATTTCATTTAACCCTAATTTCTCCATAATAATTCCTCCTAAAATAAATACTATATCAGTAAAAACCCTCTACCATTTCACTAGCAAGAGGGTAAATATCAAACAAGAACTACTATGAGTATATTAAAATATTGACGCTTTGTCAATTGATATGACTATAATCTTCATTATTCTTTTCTTTATCTTTCCTACTCATTTTTTGAACTAAGAATATACTTATTGCTTACTTGCTATTTATAATGTATTTCATTAAATGCTTGCAAAACACTTTTATTGTTCCTGCTAGTGGTACAGCAGTTATCAAGCCCACTACACCAAATAATTTCCCGCCAATAAGTAGAACTAAAACCACAATGATTGGATGTATCCCTACCTTGTTACCTACAATTTTAGGAGATAGTATTGCACTCTCAATCTGCTGTATAGCGATAAAGATACCTAACACCCATAGCGGCTTAGTCGGGCTATCTAACAATGCAAATAACACTCCTGGTACAATACCAATAATCGATTCGAAATAGGGAATCACATTAGCAATACCTGCAATGAAGCCTACTATTATTGCAAATCTGACCCCCAACACCAATAAAGCAATTGTTGTTAAAATAGCAATGAAAGCAGCAACTATAAGCTGACCAGTAATAAATCCACCCAATACTTCATCTAAGTCTCTTACGACTTCAAGAATTGA
>JAJOKQ010000107.1 GCA_021129785.1 Clostridiales bacterium
GGTTAGGAGAACCGTTGCTTGTCTCGGTGGTAGTTGACTCTACTATACAATAAGCATTAGATCTGCCATAGATCGAATAAATTGAGCGCTATATACAAGTTTTTTAAAAGGAGATACCAATGCATACACAACATTATGTAATAATCAAACTAGCTCTACTCTTGTTTTTTGCAGTTATTATTCCTGTATTACCAAAAACAGCGTATAAGAGTATTAAACTTATTGTTGTTGTAGTTTTAGGAATAGTTACAGTCTTGTCGATTGTAAACTACATAAATGTTCTAGAAACAGGCACATTTTTCTACAACTTCGGAAATTGGGACAGTTTTATTGGAGTACAGTTTAGAGTGGATGAATTCTCTAGTGCATTCGCAATTTACATATCACTAATGGCAACATTAGTCCTAATATATAGTTTTAGAGACATTGAAAATTTAGTTTCTAAAAAACAATGTACCAACTATTATGCAATTGTATTGGTAATGATTTTTTCAGTGTTGGGCTTAGTATTTACTAATGATTTATTCAATATGTTTGTCTTTATGGAGATATTATCAATAACATCATGCGCTATTGTATCTATTGTACATGCAAAAAAGAACTTGCTATCTTCATTTAAATATTTAATGATTAATACAATAGGTTCACTCTCAGTATTAAAAGGGATTGGGTACATTTATATGGTATCAGGACATTTGAATATAAGTAGAATTAACGAATCAATTGAAATGATGTGGGAAGTTAATCAAACTAATATTATGATAGCATTAGGGTTTATTATGTTGGGAGTTGCTATAAAGGTTGCGGCTTTCCCAATGCATGTATGGTTGCCAGATGCATATGAGTCAGCACCTGCTTCGTCGGCAGCATTTTTGTCAGCTCTAGCTAATAAAGTATATATTGTTGTTATTTTTAAAATCATATATAATATGATAGGGCGAGAAATACTTTGTGAATTGGGGTTAATGGATATAACAATGTATTTTGCAGCAGCAGGAGTTGTTATGGGGTCGCTGTTTGCGATAGCGCAGAAGAATATAAAGAGAATGCTTGCATATTCTAGTGTGGCACAAGTGGGATATATTTTGTTGGGACTAGCATTAAATACACCGTTAGGGAACAAAGCGGCATTGTTTCATCTAATTTCTCATGGACTACTTAAAACAGCATTATTTATGAGTGTGGGTGCGATTTTTTATCAATGCAATAGAGAGAAAACAAGGCAACTTGATGGTTTAGTATCAAGGTCTCCTATAGCTTTAGCAGTATTTGCTATTGGTGCGTTTGGTATGATTGGAATACCTGGAACTAGTGGATTTATGGGGAAACTCTATTTGAGTATAGCAGTTTTGCAAACTGGCAGACCTATAATATTGTTAGTTATCATAGTAAGTAGTTTTTTAAGCGCGATGTATTTTTTTCCGATAATAATATCAGCTTTTGTGAAAGATGACAGTGACAAGTTTAGAGGAAAAGACAAGAAACTTCCAAGAACTTTAGTGTATCCAATGTTAATAATAATTGGGCTTAGTATAATTATTGGATTCTATCCTCAATTAATAACAGTTCTAGCAGAAAATGCGATGAATTCACTTATGATAAACTAGAAATACACTTAAGCAATTGATGAAAATAGTTGAGTAAAGAACTAAGCACTCTAAAAAAAGATGCGTTTTAGGAGGATTTTATAATGGACATTCCACATTCGATTGTTTTAGTATGGGTGCCAGCCTTATTTATAGTTTTTGGACTCTTTGAAATTTTAATTATTCCATTTTTAGATGATAACCACAGAGTTGTGCGTAGAATTTCTGTTAGTGTTTTTATATTATTTTCTACTTTGCTAATAATGCTAACATACAAAGAAGTCTTAAATGCACCGATTATCTATAGAATGAGCCATGTATTTGGCAAAGGAATTTATTTTAAAATAGATTTACTAAATTATACCCTAATGGTATTTAGCGGCTTTATGTGGTTTGTTGTAGGAATTTTTAGTTTTAAAGACATTAAGAAGAGAGAAAGAGAAAGAACTTTCTATTTTTTCTACATTCTAACTTATATTTCAACAATTGGTACAATGATGACAGGTGACCTTTTAAGTTTCTTCTTATTCTTTGAAATTATGACATTTAGCTCTTATGCTTTGATGGTGCATTATAGAGGAGAAAAAGTACTAGAAGCAGGTAAAGAATATTTATACATGGGGATTATAGGTGGACTGTTTATATTAAGTGGAATACTAATTACTTCTGCTTATACACAGAATTATGAGTGGGTAAACTTAGCAGAAAAATTATCAACGCCAGGCATGACTAAATACTTGGTTGTAGGATTGTTTATAGCAGGCTTTGGGGTGAAAGCAGGAATGGTGCCCTTCCATTTTTGGGTTCCTAAAGTATATAAAGAAGCTCCAATATGCGTAAATGCAGTTTCCTCTGGAGTGATGACTAAAGTAGGTGCATACGGAATACTTAGGGTAGCAACCGTGGTTTTCCCCGTTGTTTTTTCAGGAATAGGGGCTTCTAGCAAAGTATTACTTGAAACTACAGCTAATATTGCTGCAATAATTATTTGGCTTGGAATAATTTCAATGCTAGCAGGAGTATTTTTAGCTCTAATTGAAGGAAACATGAAGAAAATGTTAGCATATCATAGTGTAAGTCAAATGGGGTATATAATTATGGGTATTGGAGTAGCAGCATACCTTGGGAGTGATGGTGCGAGGGGTTTTGTAGGAAGTATTTATCATATGATAAATCATGGTATCTTTAAGGCACTGTTGTTTATGGTAGCTGGAATAGTCTTCTTTTCAACGGGTGAAACAAATATGTATAAGCTGGGCGGGTTGTGGAGGAAAAAACCTTTTGTGGCCTTTTTAGCCCTAATAGCAGTTTTCGGAATTACGGGCATGCCAGGTTTTAATGGTTTTGTTAGTAAATCTATACTTCATGGATCTATTGTAGATGCCTATCAGCTAGGAGACCCTATTTTTCAGTATGCAGAGTTAGTTTTTAAACTTGTAAGCGCAGGAACAGTATGTTCATTTATTAAATTCTACGGGTTTATTTTTTTAGGAAAAGGCGATATAGAAGTTAAAGAAGGTTTTAGACAATTAAGAATGATGGTGCCAATGACTATTTTGGCGGCTGTAACAGTAATTATTGGTTTGTGGCCAAGCTTGATTTTAGATAACTTGCTTGTGCCTGCTGCAACATCTTTTCACTATAGCGCTCATTTCGTTGAGCAGAATATTTCAAATATAGATTTTTGGAAATCTAAAGAGATTGTAAGTTCGCTTATAACCTACGCAGCAGGACTTGGGATTTTTATTTTAGGAATAAAATACCAATTATTTCACATGCATTTGCCAAAATGGCTAAGTGCAGAAAGAGTGATTTACTATTCAGTTACAGATTTATGTGAGGAGCTACCAAATCTATGTGTACAGAGATATGAAAAACCAATGATTTTTGGTGATGTTGTAATATATGCAATATTGCTAACGAGTATATTAGCTTACTTTATTATTGCAAGGATTTGAGTATTTTTACATCTCTAGTCAATTAGAAAATCATTGCATGCTACCTTCAAAAACATTAATCATTAGCATGCAATTTTTCATCGCAATACCTGCGTTTATTTGGATTAAAGGATATTATTTTGAAGCGATTTGTTTGCTTAAATCATTTATAGATAATTCAAATTTTTGAACAACATCGTTTGCTTTTTTTCCACTAAGCGTTGCCTTAACCCACTACCTAACTCAGAAACCATACCTCTAGTTTTTTAACAAAATCACTTTCTATTTCCTCTTTTTTAAGGACAGGAGTGATGATTGCTTCATTAATTATAAGCATTTGAATATCAATTTTATCTTTTGCAGTAGTATCTTTTTCTTCTGTTTCTAAAGGAACTTCAGTATCTTCTTTAGCTTTATTCTTTTCAACGATGCTTTTTTCGACTCCTGTGACACTATCGATAATATGTATAATCTCAAGTGTTTGCATTTCCATCTCGGCTAAAACTTCAGGTAATTTAGGAGGGGTATTTTTTTCTTTCTCTTGTTCAGAATTTTTACCGCCAGACTTACACCCAGTAAGAAATAGAAGTAGTAAAAAAATACATAGCATTTTTATAACGACATGCTCAGGAAATTTGACGCTTCGCTTAGCAGGTTTTCTGTCTGACAAAGTTTCAAGAGAATCATCCTTAAAAACATCTAGGGCTTTACGCTCATGGATGAGAATTGGAGATTCTTTTATTGGCATTTTTGATTTCATTAAATCCCCTCGGAAATATTTTACCATAAACAA
>JAJOKQ010000032.1 GCA_021129785.1 Clostridiales bacterium
GCTTGGAAGCAGTTTTCGGCGCGATTTTAGGTGTGCTGATATTAGCTGAAATATTTACCGGTAGAATGATTATAGGGTTCATAATAGTTTTTTTTGCAATTTTAACAGCAGAAACAAAATGGAGTTTTTTAAAGAAAAGTTAATAATTAATTCAAGCCAATTTAATTAGTATAAGCTAATATGGAGTATAGAAATTGGTATAGAATATATTGCGTTGTTTCAGAAAGAATGTTTACATAAAAAATAGGGGTGATATGATGAAGTTAGGAAAAAAAAACATTGCGCTATTAATATTGGCTTGTTTGATAGTTGCTCAAACTTATGTGGTATTTGCGGAAGAAGCTATGAGCGAAGAAGTAGTAACTGAAGAAAAAGCAAATGAAGCAGATGAGGAAAATAAAACAAATGAAGAAAATGATGATAACGATGATAATGAAGAAAATAAAACTGCAGGCAGAACAATCATACACAGTTTAGAAACATTAACTGAAATATTAGTTGCTGAGAATCTAGAAATAGAGAAAAGCAAACTAAACCATGAAATGCTATTATTAAACTTGGAGCAGACATTAGAAGATTATGAAGAATTACAAGAAGATGTAGAGAATGCTAAAGATTTAGTTGAAGTAAGAGAAAAGCAAGTTGAAATTGTAAGAGATGAATTGAGTGATTTGGCAACGGATACACTAGAAAGATCGCAGGCGCTTGCGCAGTTAAATTGGAATATACAATTACTAGATGCTGCTGAGAGAAGTTACGAGGCTATTATTAAGCAAGAAGCTAGAATGATGGAAAGTCTAGAGTTAATGAAATTGCAAAGGGATCAATCAAGCAGAAAGAAAAAGCAAGAGATAGAAAAGATTAAGGCTAACTTTAAAAAAAACTATTTTCAGCTTGTTTTGTTAGAGAATCAAAAAGAAGTATTTCAGAAGCAATTAGAAAATTTGGATATGCTACTAGAAACAGAAAAAGTAAAGAAAAATCTTGAGTTGACAACACAGATGGCTATTTTTGAACTAGGAAAAGATAGAAGTAAAATCTTCTTTAACATACGTAATCTAGAAAACAATATTGAGCAGATAAGAGAAAAAATAAAGACAGATATTAATGTAAGTGTTGACGAAGACTTGATGATTATATTAACCATTAAAGAGAATATTACTATTAGGCAGTTTGTTTTGAACGATGTTATTGAAGATTTTATGAATAATAATTTAGCTTTAGAAACTTCACTTAGGGTAGCTGAAGTTAAGAGAGAAGTATATGAAAAAATAAAAGAAGCTTATGAAGAAGATGATAATGAATACAAGGTTGCTTTTTTAGAGATCAGAGAAGCCGAAATTAATGAGTTGAGAATGAGAAGGGATTTTGAGCATTTAGTAAAACAAGCATATTTTCAGCATGAGCAAGTAAGAATTGATTTGTTGATGCAGTTACAAGAGAAAATGCTAATTGAAGATAAGTTCGAACATACAAAAATGCAATATGATTTGGGATTGATAAGTGAACTTCAATATAGAGCTAGCGAACTTCAAGTTAAGCAAGCGAACTTAAATTATGTTAGTGCAAAAGTGAATTATATTAATGCTAAAATTAATATGGAACTGTTAGTCGAAGGAATAAACTAAGAAAACATGCTTAGTATTTTGTGAGAGTCAATAGGTTTGAAGTGTTGAAATATTGAAGGCAGAGCATATGCTCTGCCTTCAATATTTGTATGCAATTTTCTAAATAAACAAGTTTAAGCTTGAATCTTCAGCTTTTGCTAAGTAGCTAGCAACTCCTCCAATTTCAACTCCATCAATTAGTTCTTCTTCTTTAATTCCCATAATATCCATAGACATTGCGCATGCAACAAGCTTAACATTTACATCTAGCGCGTTTTTTATCATAATGTCTAGTGAATCAACGTTCTTTTGACCCATTACGTATTGAATCATTTTAGAACCCATACCGCCCATGTTCATATTAGAAATAGGCAACTTTCCAGTTCCTTTTGGCATCATAATTCCAAACATGTTCTCTAAGAAATCTTTCTTTACTTTTTTGCCTTTTTTCTTCCTTAGTACATTCAACCCCCAGAAAGTGAAAAACAAGGTTACCTCTTTACCCATGGATGCAGCTCCAGAAGCAATAATAAAGGAAGCTAAAGCCTTATCTAAATCTTGACTAAAAACTACAATTGTAGAGTTGTTCTTTTCTGAATTACTAATTTGATTTTTAACGTCAGTACCTTTTTTTATTAACGCAGTAAATGCTTTACCAGTAAAATCATTTTTTATAAGAGTGTTGCCAGTTTTTTCGCACCATGCCTTTATATCAGTTGCAAATCCAGGATCAGTAGCAGAAATTTCAAGGATTTCACCTTCGTTCATAGTTTCAATGTTCTTGAAAACTTTCATAATAGGTCCTGGGCATTGTAGGCCGCAAGCATCAAGAACAATATGCGCCTTGGTGTTATTTTCTTTTAGTGTTTCTACAACAGAAACACCTGAATCATCTACAGGAGTAATACAATCAAATCCATCAGCACTAGAAGTCACACATTGATATGTTTTATATCCTCCATCTAAATTTTTAACTTTATATCCATTCTGCGTTAGAATTCTTGCTGCTAGATATCCACGGATACCAACCTGACAGAAGATATAAATAGTCTTATCTTTTGGCAATTCATTTAGTCTTTGTCTTAACTCAGGAAGTGGAATATTAATAGAACTTTGAATAGTTCCAAGCTGAACCTCAATGTCGTCTCGAACATCCAATAAAAATTCATTGTTTTTAACTAACTCATCAATTTCATGCCATTGAAAAGTTGTTACTTTGCCTTTTAGTATATTTTCTGCGTAAAAACCGAGCATGTTTACAGGGTCTTTTGCAGAAGAAAAAGGAGGTGCATATGATAGTTCTAGGTCTGCTAAATCTGTTATTTTCAAATTGCCCTTCATTGCAGTTGCTATAACATCGATGCGCTTTTCTACACCTGTAAATCCTACAGCTTGCGCCCCTAATATTTTGCCTGTTTCTTTATTAAAGAGTATCTTTATTGAAATCGGAAACGCACCTGGGTAATAGCCCGCGTGCGAGCCAGGGTGAATATGAAGCACTTCATAACTAGAGTTAAATCTTTTTAGCAATTTTTCATTGTTACCAGTTGCAGCAACAGTCATGTCAAAGACTTTTGCAACTGAAGTTCCCATTGTACCAGAAAATTTTTCTTTTTCACCGCAAATATTATTAGCTGCGATTCTTCCCTGCTTGTTTGCAGGTCCAGCTAAAGGAATCATAGCAGGTTTCCCACTGACATAGTCAGTAACTTCTATGGCATCACCAATAGCATATATGTTAGGATCAGAAGTTTGTAAATACTCGTTGACTTTAATTCCACTTCTTTCTCCAAGTTCTAAGCCAGCATCTTTAGCAAGTGAACTCTCGGGACTAACGCCGATTGCAAAGATTATTAAATCGGTATCTATTACAACTCCACTTGATAACTCTATTTGTCTACCTTCTTTTTGAAAAGATTTTACACCATCGTTGAGTATTAAGTTAACTTTTTTGCTTCTAATATGTCCATGTAACATTGAGGCCATTTCAAAATCGATCGGAGCCATTATTTGGTTAGCCATTTCAACTATCGTTACATCTAAGCCTATATGATGTAGATTTTCAGCCATTTCAATTCCAATAAATCCTCCACCTATAACTGTTGCAGATTTAACGTCTTTTGAATCAATGTATTTTTTTATCGAATCTGTATCAGGTATTGTTCTAAGGGTAAATAAATTCTTGGTATCGTTAATACCTGGTATTGGCGGCTTAATTGGATTGGCACCAGGAGAAAGAAGAAGAGTGTCGTAACTTTCTTCATAAGTTTCATTAGTTTTTACGTTCTTAATGGTAACTGTTTTTTGGGCGGGCTGTATACTAATAACCTCGCTAAATATACGAATATCCATATTGAATTTTTTAGACATATCTTCTACAGTTTGAACTAATAAAGCATCTCTTTCCTTAATAACTCCACCAATGAAGTACGGCAATCCACAATTAGCGAACGAAATGTACTCACCACGTTCAAACATAATTATTTCTGCTTTTTCATCTAACCTTCTTAATCGAGCAGCTGTTGAAGCTCCACCTGCAACACCACCGACTATAATTGTTTTTTTATTCATTGTTTTGCCTCCTCTAAACTATTTTCTTCAAATAAGATCTTAATTATTCTTTCCGCCTTTACATTTGAAATACGGTATATCATTTCTGTGCCTCTTCGCTCGTTTGTTACAACACCAGCATTTTTCA
>JAJOKQ010000127.1 GCA_021129785.1 Clostridiales bacterium
CATAGCAATACTTCCAATTTTGTTATTACTCATATATGATGCCGTCCTCATTATGTATTTTAATAAAATATGGCTAATAGTTACGCTAACAAAGTTTAACAACAGAATAACCCTGAGCCCGTACGATTCGCAAGCTTGCTCAGGATATGTTTTATGCAATGGGTCAAGCTGGTTTCCCTTTGAAAAACTAATTACTAGTTATTTATCTATCTATTATGTTTTAGAGTCAAGACTCCCACTTCTTCAAGTGGGAATTTCCAAGGGGGTAGAATCCTCGTTCCCCGATGTTCAGCATAGCTGGACGAGTTCACTATACTCAACCGTAATTCGTGCTGCTACTTTAGCATTATTATATACTAACTGAATATTTGCGTCTAGGCTCTGTCCGCCCGATTGTGATTAGCTTGCGATAATGTCACCATAATATATTTTTTTAATTTTGACAGTAACTTAGAATAAAGCTGTTCGGCGGTTTTGATGTTTCAAAACGAAATATGACAATACCCACCAGGATTTTTACCTAGATAGTCTTGGTGGTATTCTTCAGCAGGCCAAAATACTTTTAAGGGCATAATTTCGGTTACAATAGGTAGGTCGTATTTAGTCTGCTCTTCTTCTTTCGAAGAAATAATTATAGAGTAGTCACGTTCACTATAATAATAAATACCTGTTCTATAGTGAGTTCCTACATCTGGACCTTGACGATTGATTACAGTAGGGTCAACTATTTTCCAATACAACTGCAGTAGCTTGCTAAGGGTTATAATAGATTCATCATACTCAACGTAGCAAGTTTCAGCATGCCCAGTTTGTCCAGTGCATACTTCCTCATAAGTGGGAGAGTCTTTTTCTCCGTTAGAATAACCTACCTTAGTGAATGAAACACCATCTACATTCTTAAAATATGCTTCAACACCCCAAAAGCAACCGGCAGCAAAAACAATTTTATTCATTTAGAACAACACCTTTATTATATTTGCTATTTATAGACTGTCAACTAGAGTTTATGAGTCTTTTCCCCATAAATCCTCAAGTGCTTTTCTTAAGTTTTCGTCTGATATTTTTCCTGGTTGATTTAAGTAAACTATTCCGTTAGCATTTATTAGGACATTTGTAGGAACAGATCTCACTTTGAAGGATGACGAAACTGCACCTAAGTTATCAGATAATGATACATACGGTAAATTGTTATCAACGAAAAACTTCTTAGCATCTTCAATATTGTCTTGAGAGGTTATGTTAATAGCAATAATCTCAAATGATTCTCTATCTATTTCTTCGTAAACCTTACGAAGTTCGGTTAATTCAACCAGGCAAGAAGGTCACCAATAGACCCAAAATACTAATAACACAGGTTTGCCACGAAATTCAGATAAAGTGATTTCTTTATCTCCTATTAATAAAGGCAAAGTAAAATCTGGAGCCATCTGTCCTGGGAATACACCTTCTAAAATGTCTTCTTGCACAGGCATATTTTCAGCTTGTTCGTCAGTTGCTTCTTCAGCAATATTTATGTCTTCATTTTGTCTATCCGTCACTTTTTCTTCGTCAATAGGTGCACTGCACCCTGTAAAAATTAAACTGATTAATAATAAAAAAATAATTATTTTTCCAACTCTCATACTAACCCTCCTAAAAAATGAATAGCGCAGTTATTTTTCCAATTAAATTCATAAATACCAAAACACCCATAGCAATCATCAATATTCCTGTAACACGTTTTACTGTTATAAAATGTTTTTCAAAATTAGGGAGCCTGTTAATAATTTCGTTTAGGAACAATGCAGTAATTAAAAAAGGGATACTAAATCCTAAGGTATAGATCACTAACATCCATATGCCAGTGGCAATAGTAGCAGTATTTGCAGACAAAATTAATATACTCCCTAGTATAGGACCAACACATGGGGTCCATCCAAAGCTAAAAGCAATTCCTAATAATACAGACTTCCAAATTCCTTTGCCTCTGCTTTTAAATAATACTTTTTTTTCTTTTACAAGTTTGCCAATGGTGATGAAACCGCCATGGTGTAACCCAAATAGCACTATTACTACACCGCTCAATTTTCTGAAAATATCAGAATAAGAGTGGAAAAACCGACCTACGGCTGTTGCAGTGAGACCGAATAATCCAAAAACAATCATAAGCCCCATAATAAAACCAAAAGATGATAAAGCGATTGTTTTTTTAGAAACATTTCCTTCTTCTATAGACTGACCAGTCATATAGCTTAAGTACATAGGCATCAGTGGCATTATGCAAGGGGACACGAATGTTAAAACACCTGCAAAAAACACGCCTATTAGTGATAGAGAAGTATCCATAAACTCACTCCTAGTAAACTATTTGTAAAGATATAAGTTTTTATAACGACTTGGGCAGAAAACCTACCCCTTGTGGGGTAGGATAAATGCCTAACGAAGTTTCAATAGAGTTATCTTTTATAAGTAACTAGAGATATACTCATATTGATTGTATCAAAAAAATTCAAAAAGTTAAAGTGCATTTTCTGATTATTAAGTCAAGAGATTTTAGATGCGGAGGAATTATGTTGTACATAGAGGAAGAAAAGGAGTTGCATTCCCAAACTGGAACTACACAGAATTCTTGTAGATAATATCATCTTATAATATTAGGACATGGATAAACATTTTTCACGCCATCAAAATATGTCATAGTGGTTTTGGATTTTAGGAGTAGCAATTTATCCTCAATTAAAGACTAAACATGATTAGTATGATACAATATTGATAATCCTTAATAAAATCGAAAGTAGCGAATTGAGAAAAATTATAGACACTAAAAACTGCTATAAAGATGAAATAGTCAAGCGGTTTTAACTCTGAAACATAATAGAAAAATTTTGTAGGAGGAATAAATATAGGGAATATAGTAATGATTTGGATAGTTCTGTTTGTAATAATTGTAGCAATTGGTTTTTTAGGCTATAGAGCAGTCCTTGGCGTGAAAAAATAACGGTTAGTGGCTTCTAAACAAGAAGATAAAATCAGTAAATATAGTAATCCAGAGGCATTTATTACAGTAAAGCAACTTAAAGAACTTATGGATACAAAAGCAAATGTTGTTATAGGGACGCTAAATCCAGTTAAATTAGATAAGCCAATTAAAGATTCATTCAGCATGTGGAGGCCAGATTACTCAGCATCTAAGGAGATTTATGACTTTGACGGCATGAGGAAGAAGAAAGGCGAAATGGAAGGTATATTATCAAAATTTGGAGTGGATAAAGATACGACGATAGTGATATATGCAGTAAATTCCCACCATGATTCAGCTCCTCTATGGTGGCAAATTAAGATGATAGGGCATGAGGATGTTCGATTCTTAGATGGGGGATTAAACTTATGGGTAGGTGCGGGGTACCCGGTAGGCACTTTGAAATCAGCTATTATAAAAACTAAATATACTGCCGCTAATATTTCAAATGCGAGGGTAGCTGATTTGGATTTGGTTAAAAAAGCAGTAGGAAGTGATGAATGGGTTATTATTGACACACGCAGTAAAGAAGAACATAAAGGAACTAATAGAAATTCTGGCATTGGGGCTGGTAGAATCCCAGGGTCTGTGTTAATAGATTGGTCTAGTAATTTTGGTGAAGATGGTACGTTACTAAGTAAGGAAGAGCTGGAGTTAGTTTATTTGGGGACAATTGAAGGAAAAAAAGTAATTACATACTGTCAAACAGGAGTCCGTGCGGCTAGCACATATCTAGTAATCAATAAAATACTAGGGAAAGAAAATGTATATTTATACGACGGTTCTTGGGCTGAGTGGAGTTACCAACACTATGTACACAGTAAAGTAGATATTGAGAAAGGGTAATCAATCAGGATTATTGGATCAGAGTTAAAAAAAGGTAAAAGTGAAAGAAAGTAGAAAGAATTCATCTTTTCAACCCTGACCCTCCCAAAAATCATATTGTTTACAAGTGAACTCTTTCTTAGATTATTAGTTTCTTTAGTGCAGGCAAGCTTGATTTTGATTATTTCACATATGGTATTTGGAGTTACAATTGTAGGAAACTTATTTTTGGTAGCGGGGATTGTAATTTTAGGGGCTTTGGTATTTATAAGCTTAGGGTACCTACTAATATCTTTGGTTAACTCAGCAGGTAGCGGAATGGGAATTTTGCAAGCAGTACAACTTCTTCAACCTTAAGAGCGTCTCGACATTTTTAGGGTAGGCATACCGTGCGACA
>JAJOKQ010000034.1 GCA_021129785.1 Clostridiales bacterium
TTCTGGCAGTGTGGATATTGGGTTGAATTGTCTGGCTAAAATAGAAGAAGCTGTAATGAAACTTGAAGAGTATGCATGTATGGGAAGCTATCCTAGGTACAGTATCCTAAAACGGCAAGGATATCGCGTGCTGGTTATAGGAAGGCATTTGATTTTCTATAAAGCAAACGAAACTGAGAAGATAGTAGTTATTCATGCGATTGTAGATGCAAGACAAGAATACATGAATCTTATTTAAGAAGGCGAATAGGTGGAGGTGTTAAATATGTGGGAAGACCTAGACGTACCATTGAAAAGATGAAAATAGGTGTTTCATATGCAAGAAATCCATTTCTTGTAAAATATATGGAGAACATGAGATATATTGATAAGCTAGGAAGAGGAATACCAATGATATTTGCTAATGCAAAAAGACTAAACAGAAAGCAACCGAAATTAGAAATGTCAGGCGAAGAATTTATTCTAACTTTGTATAGATGAAGTAGGAGAACAGCTTGTCAATCTACATAGTGGTAGATAAACTATCTTGACAAACACCTCTATTGACCAACCAAACAAAATAAACTAAAATAGATATAACAACAGTAGGTGTATTTAAATACTTAATAGGGAATTGAGCAAAAATCTCAAGCTGCCCCAGCAACCGTAATGCTGATGAAAATCACGAACCACTGCTTTTAGCGGGAAGGGTGATTAGTAAAATGAAGCTAAGCCGGTAGACCTGCCACTGTTAGCGTAGTATCTCCTGGGAGTGAGAACAAACTATCGGTATAGTGCTGACTAGTTCATTTCTTTGGGATGGACTTTTTTAATGGAAGAAGGTAGGTTATGGCAAAAATAATGATTCAAGGAACAGGTTCTAGCGTAGGCAAGTCTGTAATAACAGCAGCGCTAGCAAGAATTTTTTATCAAGATGGGTTTAAAGTAGTTCCATATAAATCTCAAAACATGTCAAATAATTCTTTTGTAACTGTTGAAGGAGATGAAATGGGAAGAGCGCAGGTGCTTCAAGCATATGCGGCAAATATTAGACCGCATTGCATTATGAATCCAATATTAATAAAGCCATCTGGTGATGTAAACGCACAATTAATTGTTAATGGTAAAGTAGCAGGTAATTTTTCTGCAAGTGAATACGATAAAATGAAACCAAAGTTTAGAGAAATGATCGGAAAACAAATCAAAGAACTTGAAAAAGAATATGATATTGTTGTAATAGAGGGAGCAGGAAGCCCTGCAGAGATTAACCTTAGGAAAAATGACATAGTTAATATGGGACTTGCGACTATGGTGAACTGTCCAGTTTTATTGGTAGGTGACATTGACAAAGGCGGAGTTTTCGCATCTCTTTATGGAACGGTAAAACTTCTTTCAGATGCGGAGCAAGAGTTAATTAAAGGGACAATAATTAATAAATTCCGTGGGGATGTAAACTTGTTGCTGCCTGGAATTAAGCAAATTGAAGAGTTAATTGACAAAGAAAACTTAGGCGTTATTCCGTATTACTATTTTGATGTTGAAGAAGAAGATGGAGTTGCAATATATAAAAAAGAGATAACAAATGCAATTGATATTGCAGTAATTAGACTACCACATCTGTCTAATCACTCTGATTTTGAAGCTCTTAAATATGAAGAAGACGTATCGATTAGATTTGTGACAAATGCAAGCGAATTGGGTTCTCCTGATATGCTTATTTTGCCAGGAAGTAAGAACACAATATTTGACTTAGAATGGATTAAAACTGTCGGATTATATGACAAAATTAGCGAATTAGATAAAACAATAATATTTGGAATATGTGGTGGATACCAAATGCTAGGTGAAGAGATTTTTGATGAACTACATATTGAAGGAAAAACAAGCTACATTAAGGGATTTGGCAAAATACCGATGAAAACAGAGATGGAACCTGTTAAAGTAACTGTTCAAGTCTCGGGTAATTTAATAGAAGATGAGAATATTAAAATATATGGATATGAGATTCATATGGGAAAATCAATTTTTACTAAAAAAGTAGACAACTTATTTATTATGAATAATGGGGAGAATGAAGGCTATGTTTCTGAAGATGAAAAAACATATGGAACGTATGTACATGGAGTGTTTGACAGCCCATTTTTTAGACGGATTTTCCTAAACTCAGTAAGAAGAAAAAAAGGAATTGTAGAAAAAGACAGTGTTGATTATGAAGTTATTAGAGAGGAAAGCTTAGACAAGTTGGCGGATATAGTAAGAGAGAATGTTGACATAGACAAAATTTATGAAATTATGGGTGTGAAATGAAATATTTAATTGTTTTAGTATTGGACCTTGTTTTTGGTGATCCCAATTGGTTAATGCATCCAGTTCAAGTAATAGGAATGTTAGTCAACCGGCTAGAGCTGTTTTTCAGAAAAAATGCAACGAAAATATCCTTGAAAATCAAGGGTTTAATACTAGTTTTAATTGTATCAGGATTATCATATTTAATACCTTACTTAATTTTGAACATTCCATATATTAATGCATTCGCTTGGTACTATTTTGCATGGACAGGCATTAGTGTACATAGCTTATACAAGCATTCAAATCGTGTTTTAAAGGGATTAAGTAACAACTTAGAGTCAGGGCAAAGAGCACTTAGTATGATAGTAAGTAGAGAAACCAATAGCCTTAGTGAAACTGAAGTTATTAAAGCGACCGTAGAAACTGTAGCGGAAAACACTAGTGATGGAATTATAGCTCCATTGTTTTATCTATTTATTGGTGGTGTACCACTTATGATGATGTATAAGGCTGTAAATACAATGGATGCAATGATTGGATATAAGAGCGATAAGTATATTGATTTTGGGTATTTTGCAGCTAAACTAGATGATTTAATGAATTTAATTCCTGCTAGGATAACAGCTGCTTTATTAGTTGTAAGTGCTTTTGTTTTAAAGCTAGATGATATGAGAGCAATAGACGCAATTATAAAGGATGCAAAAAAACATGCAAGTCCAAATGCAGGATATCCTGAAAGTGCAGTGGCTGGAGCACTTAATATACAATTAGGGGGACCTAGTTATTATCATGGGAAACTATATGATAAAGCAAGCCTAGGAGAACCTATGAGAGAAATCGAAATAGTAGATATTAAAAAAGCACAAAAAATGATGATAATAGCTGCTTTGTTTGCAGTAGCATTCATGAGTTTTTTTGTGTGGTAAGGAGAGGGTTAAATGCATGGTGGAGATATTTACTCAAATGAGCACCCAAGTGGTAGAAATCTGATTGATTTTAGTTCAAATAGCAACCCTTATGGACCACCAGATGGAGTGAAAAATAATTTGAATCTGGCATTAGAGCATGCGCAGAAATATCCAGATATTGAGTACCGTTTGCTAAAAGAAGAAATTCGCAAATATCATGAACTAAAAAAGAGCAATCTTATTCTAGGAAATGGAGCAGGAGAAGTTATAGATTTGGCTGTAAAGAGAGTGAAATTACTACTAATTCTAAATCCCGCATATTCAGAATACGAAGAGAGCGCTAAACGTTATGGCGTTAAGGTGTTTCATTCAAAGTACAAGCATTGTATTGTTGAGGATAAAAGATATGGGCTTGAGATTAATGAAGAAGATTTTTGGGATGAATTTAGTCTAGTAGACGCATTAGCTTTAGCTCATCCAAACAATCCTGACGGAAATGTACTTGATTTAAACAAAATGCGTAAAATCATCGATTTTGCAAAACAAAACAAGAAAAAACTGATTATTGATGAAACATTCTTTGATTACACTAATATTCAGGAGTCCTTTACATCATTTTTAGAAGAAGATGTTGATTTAATAGTCATTAAAGCTATTACAAAGTTTTACGGACTACCTGGAATTAGATTTGGTTATGGTTTGTGTAGCAAAGAAAGTATTTCCGAGGAAATAAATAAATATCAAAGACCTTGGAATATTAACGCTTTTGCTGATAAATTTGCGATTATTTGTTTAAATGACAATGAGTACAAAACAAGAATGAACAGTATCAATAAAAAAGAAAGGGATTGGCTGACAAATGAATTAATTAAGTTAAATACAGTAAAACGAGTATACTGTAGTCAAGGCAATTATATTCTTTTAATGTTACAAAATATGAAAGCCAGAGATCTAAAAACGAAGTTGATTAAAAGAGGAATCTTAATTAGAAATTGTGATAACTACATGGGATTAAATGAGTATTTTATAAGGGTTG